>JBCCLI010000159.1:0-13546 GCA_039026975.1 Bacteroidota bacterium
CTTAGACATGAGCAGATATCCCCGCTTCCATGTAGTCCTACAAAACACGGGAGATTTCCCCCTTAACATCTGGAAAGACTGGAACTCCTGGGGGTACTATAATTTATCCCTGATATTTTCTAGCCCTGATACCAGCTTTAAGATTCAGAAGAAGAACCCCAAAAGCTGGGATGGGGATTTTGCAGACTATTGGACTATCTTACCAGATGAGCATCTAGTGTTAGAAATAGATATGCGAGCGGGCCTTTGGAAAGGAATCCCTGACTTATATGGGGAGACCCTGTCTGGAGAAATTTCCGCTGTATATGAGAATAAGCCAGACGCCCTTGCATCTGAGTTTGGGATATGGACGGGAAAGCTCAGCACAGCCAGCTTCCCCGTGATTTTCAAGTAGCTATTAGGAAACGAGCTTCCCTACCACTTTCATAGTTTTGAATACGTGATCTGTATGAGGGGCATCTGGTAATTCCTCTGTCAGGTCTTGTCCAGACCAGTGATCATAATGCATCCCATTTCTCCAATGCCTACTCCTTCCCACATCATAGATAAGTCCTTTATAGGCTACCCATATTTCTTCTCTGTCCTGCCCATTCCGAGTAGCAAGCTGAGATCTCGTAAATTCTTCCATCTAAATCTTCCCCTTTTCCAGGAGGCTTTCCGCTATTTGGACAGCATTGGTGGCTGCCCCTTTACGAAGATTATCTGATACTATCCAGAGATTTAACCCATTTTTAATGGATTCATCTCTGCGTATTCTTCCGACGAAGACTTCATTTTTATTATGGGCATCATGTGGAGTGGGATAAACCTGTTTCTTAGGATCATCCATCACTATGACTCCGGGCGTATCCGCTAACATGCTTCTCACTCCTTCCACGGTGAATGGACGCTCGAACTCTATGTTGACAGCCTCAGAGTGTCCCCCAATAACTGGGACTCTTACAGCTGTGGCAGTAATGGGAAGGTCAGGCTCATCCAGGATCTTACGGGTCTCATATACGAGTTTCATTTCCTCCTTAGTGTAATCATTCTCCAGAAAGATATCACAGTGAGGGATACAGTTCATGTCTATTCTCCGGGGATACACCGCGCTTACTCCCTCCGTTCCTTCCCGCTCCCCCATTAACTGGTCTACGGCAGCTTTTCCTGTCCCAGTTACACTTTGATAAGTGGAAATAACTAACCTTTTAATGGTAAAGGCTTGGTGAAGGGGAGCTAGGGCTACCACCATCTGTATGGTAGAACAGTTAGGATTAGCTATGATCATGGAGCCGTTAACGGATTCCATATTTACTTCAGGAACTACCAGAGGTACTTCCTTTTCCATTCTCCATGCAGAGGAGTTATCTACTACCCTGGTGCCTACTTCTGCAAACTTAGGGGCAAACTGCTTACTGACGCTACCACCAGCCGAAAACAAAGCAATAGCTGGCTTAGCAGCTATCCCATCCTCCATACTCACCACAGTGTAGGGTTTTCCCTTGAAAGTAACTGTCTTTCCTACTGATTTTTGGGAGGCTACGGGTATGAGTTCCGTTACTGGAAACTGTGTTTCTTCTAACAGGTTCAGCATCTCTGTGCCTACCAGTCCTGTTACGCCTACTACAGCTACTTTCATATTATGTGATGTTTATGATGTTAAAATGTGCGCAAAAATAGAGAATATCCCTGAATAAGGAAATCATTAGTTCCAATATTCGTAAGAATAATCATAAAAAATAGCGAACACCCTAATGAAAGGGTATCGCTATTACAAATCTTATATGTGTTATGTCGTGAAGAGCTGAAAAGTCTTAGCGCTTACACAAAGGTTTCTCCGTACTTGGTGCGCATATCCCCCACGATCTGCTTAATAAATTGTTCATTCTCCTTTCGGCAGATTAGGAGCGCATCATCAGTATCTACTACGATGAAGCCTTCTAGTCCGTCCAGTACCACTACCTTATCTTTTTTAGAGACCCTGATGACATTATCCTTACAGTCATAGAAAACGGTCTGATCAGGTGCTGCATTACCTTCCTCATCTTGTTCAGTGTGGGCATGCACAGAACTCCAGGTACCTAAATCACTCCATGAGAAGCTGGAAGGGATTACATAGACATTCTGGGCTTTCTCCATGATTCCATAATCTATGGAAATATTTTTGCAGGTGCCGTAAAGCTGCTTGATGGCCTCCCCTTCTTTATCTGTGTAATAGACTGAGCTAATTTCAGAGAAAGGCTCTGCAATCTCTGGAAGGAAGGAGGAAAAGGCATTGATAATGGTCTGAGTAGAAAAAATGAAAATCCCACTATTCCAGAGGAAATCACCACTGGCTAGAAAGGATTTTGCCAGCTCAAGATTAGGCTTCTCTGTAAAGGTTTTTACTTTATAGTAGCCACTCCCATTTTCCCCTTTCAGATATTGTATGTACCCGTAGCCTGTATCAGGCCTGGAAGGGGTAATCCCCAAGGTCACAATCACCTCTTTCTTAGCAGCTGTGTTCATGGCCAGGAGGATGTCTTCCTTAAACATGTCCTCATCCTGAATAAGGTGATCTGCTGGTGCTACCACCAGGGTAGCATCAGGATTTTCAGTGTGTATTTTATAGGCTGCATAGGCTACACAGGGAGCCGTGTTTCTGCCTATGGGTTCCAGGAGAATTTGATCTTGACGTAGTTCAGGTAATTGTTCTTTTACCAAGTCATTATAGCGCTCATTGGTAACTATGTAGATATTCTCCTTGGGGATGTAGGAGGCAAATCGATCAAAGGTTTCTTGCACAAGTGATTTTCCGCGGCCAAGGATGTCGTGAAATTGCTTGGGGAATTGGGTCCGGCTGACGGGCCAGAACCTGGTGCCAATTCCTCCAGCCATGATTACCACATAAAAATTTTCTCGCATGAAAAGATGTATTTGTAAAATTAGCTATAGGTATAGGTAGCTGTTTCTGTCACAAATATAACCTAAAGAATCCGAACGTAAGAAGGTAATAATCAAGCATTCATAATTGTTCAAAAAAACGTAATATTACTACTACAAAACAATGTTAAGCCTAATCTTGGATTAAGTAAAAATAATACATCCAAGTAGTAATTATTCACTCCTAAACCGTGATAAACCTTTCATGAATACCAGATAACCCTTCATAATCTAATAAAAGAGAAAAAACATAAGATATTTTTTATTTATCTGTGACCTTACGCCCTTAACCTACTCTTAACCTAAAATGAACACCGATATGAGGAACATTAACATTTTTTTAGTCATCATTCTGTTATCTATCAGCCCATTAGCTGCCCAGCAGGCTGTAGAGGGTTCTTATCCTTTCATGAGAAAGATGGCAGAGAACGCCAATGGAATTAGAGTTTCCCTAAAAGGAACGCCTGAAAGTGTGGGTCAGGCCATACAAGAGGAATTTGCTATCCATACCAAGGTAAAAGCTAAAAAGGTCAAGAAAGACCTTTATGTGTATGAGTCAGCGGTCATAGCACCTATCTCAGATAAAAAAGTGAACTATTACTACAGAATCATACCTGACGGAAAAAGGTGTACGGTAGAGCTATTCCTATCTCCTGGAAACAATAACTTTTGGGATTCTGACAAATTCTACGAAGAAATGAATGCTGCTAAAGCTATGCTGGAAGGGATGGATGAAGGGGTGGTACTTGCCCAGCTTCAGTCTGAAATTGAAGAAAAGAAAGAGAGCTTGGAAGATGTTGAGAAGAGACAGGCTGAGCTGGTAAAAAACGAGGAAAAAATGATCAAACAGATCCAAAAGCTGGAAGAGGAGCTGAAAGCGAATCAGGCAGAACAGCTTAAAATAGCAGAAAGACTAGCTGCTGAAAAGACAACCCTGGAAAATTTGGAACAGGAATTCTCTAGAAAGAATAATAGAAGGTAGTAAGGGAAAAATGCATTACACATGAGATCAGAAGTCACCTCTTTGGGGTGGCTTTTTTTATAGGAAGAAAATAAGTACTTGATCAACCTAAATCGATCTGTAACCCATAGGTGTGATCCCTTCTGGATCATTCTGCTAACGAACTAGAAATCTACCTAATGGAAACTCTTCAAGGTTCTAACATGAACTAATCTACGCACATGGAGAAACTAGAAGTATAATTTCCTCTATTAATTCCCTAAACCCATCACCCTATTAGCAGTTAAGCTAATACACTAAGACTGAACTATGGTAGGGTTGGACGCAGTACTATCTGATCAACAAGTTGCAAATCTCTTGAATGAAGGGAAATCCTGGTATTCCCAACGGGCTTGGAAGGCTTTTCCTTTCCAGATAGAGATGATGGAAAAATACCTCACTGGCTATCAGGGCCTGTTAAATGCCCCTACGGGAAGTGGAAAAACCTACGCTGCCTGGATTCCCATCCTGTTAGAGCATCTCCACCTTAAAAAACACCATCCTACCCAACTTAAAAAGGGCCTTCAGGCTATTTGGATTACGCCCCTGCGTGCCCTTTCCAAGGACATTAGCCATGCTACTCAGGTAGCCTGTGATGAGCTACAGACAGGCTGGAAGGTGGAAATACGGACTGGAGATACTTCTTCTAGTGTGAAGGCTCGCCAGAAAAGACGCATGCCAGAAGGGCTGGTAACCACCCCTGAGAGCATGCATGTCCTATTCTCTTCCAAGAACCACGAAAAGCTCTTTGAAGGGGTAAAGGCTATCGTCATAGACGAGTGGCATGAATTATTAGGCTCTAAGCGAGGAACCCAGGTAGAGCTTCTCATAGCCCGTATCAGAAAAATTTCTCCTCAGGTAAAGGTTTGGGGCATTTCAGCTACCATAGGAAATATGGAAGAAGGCATGAAGTCCTTATTGGGTGGCAGCTATCATCAACTCCCCCACGCTCTGGTAAAAGCTGACATTGAAAAGAAAATAGAAGTAACCTCTGTTCTACCTAAGGAAATAGAAAAGTTTCCCTGGTCAGGCCACCTGGGGATACATATGGTAGATCATGTACTACCCATCATTGAAAAGAGCCAGTCTACCCTCATCTTCACCAATACACGTGCACAAGCTGAAATTTGGTATAGGGCGCTGCTAGAAGCGGAGCCTGACCTGGCAGGTGTACTGGCTATGCATCATGGCTCCATAGCCGCTGAAACCAGGGCATGGGTGGAACAGGCCCTACATGATGGAGTGCTAAAGGTGGTAGTGTGTACCTCTAGCCTGGACTTGGGAGTAGATTTCAGGCCGGTGGATACCATCATCCAGGTAGGAGGGCCTAAGGGCGTAGCCAGATTTGTGCAACGGGCGGGCAGGAGTGGACACAGACCAGGAGAAGTCAGTAGAATTTACTTTGTCCCCACGCACTCCCTGGAACTAATAGAAGCAGCCGCCCTTAGACAGGCCGTAGCCGAAAAAAGCATAGAGGACAGAATCCCTATTGCAGAGCCCCTGGATGTCCTCATTCAGTATTTAGTAACCTTAGCCGTAGCTAATGGCTTTTATCCTCAAGAAGTGCTGGAAGAAGTGAGAACTTCCTGGGCTTACCGGGAGCTAACCCAAGAGTCCTTTGAATGGGCTTTGGATTTTATAACCACCGGAGGTAAGTCGCTATTCGCTTATCAGGAGTATAAAAAAGTGGAAATTGAGGAATCAGGACTGTACAAGGTAAATAGTAAGCGAATAGCCCTTCAGCATAGACTTTCCATTGGGACTATTGTAGGAGATGTAAATCTGATGGTAAAATATGTGAAGGGAGGTAAAATAGGTACCATAGAAGAAAGCTTTATTACTAAACTTAAGCCGGGTGATGTCTTCTGGTTTGCAGGAAAAAGCCTGGAACTAGTAAGAGTGAGGAATATGGAGGTCCAGGTAAAAAAGTCTAAAAGTAAAAAAGGGGTAGTCCCTCGCTGGATGGGGAGCAGGATGAAGCTTAGCTCAGAAATGTCTCGTCTGTTAAGAGACAAGATGGATAGCTACCTCAGCCGGTCTATAGCTGACATAGAGCTAGAAAAGTTGAAAGGCTTACTGGACGTACAAAATAATTGGTCGGTAGTCCCCTCCTCACAGGAATGCCTCATAGAATACATGCAAAGTAGGGAGGGCTACCATCTCTTCATTTATCCCCTGGAAGGAAGGGTTTTACATGAAATCCTGGGTGCACTTTGTGCCTGGAGAATCTCCCAGCTGACCTCCATCACCTTCTCCATAGCCATGAATGATTATGGATTTGAGCTACTCTCTGACCAGGAGATCCCAATAGAAGAGGCGCTGGAAGCAGGGCTATTTTCTCCAGAAGGCCTAGGAGAAGACATCATGAGAAGTATCAATCAGACAGAAATGGCTAACCGTAGATTCAGAGAGGTAGCTACTGTCTCAGGCTTGATCTTTCAGGGGTATCCAGGTAAGGCCATGAAAACCAAACACCTACAGGCATCTACCTCCTTACTATTTAAGGTTTTCCAGCAATATGAGCCGGACAGCCTCCTTCTCCAGCAAGCCTATAATGAAGTCCTCAATTATGAAATTGATGGAGATAGGCTGAAAATAGCATTGGAAAGGCTTGATAGTAAGCACATTGTCCTGACCCGCCCTAAGCGATTTACCCCTTTCTGCTTCCCTATTATGGTTGACCGCTTGCGTGAAAGGCTTACTTCTGAGAAATTAGTGGATCGCATAGCGAAAATGAAGGTCCAACTAGAAAAATACATCCCTGACTAATGGCCCTAGAGGCACACATACATCCTGGCGCAATTACCGTAAACTGGCAATCGCATACCTTACAACTACTTCCTGAAAAAGCCATTTTCTGGCCTGAGAAAGAGGCTTTACTGGTAGCTGATCTGCACCTGGGAAAAAGTGGACATTTTCAGTCTCACGGAATACCCATCCCTGGAGACGTACTCTATAAGGACCTGACCAACCTGGGAACCCTGATCAACAAGCTAAATCCTCAGCACCTTATCATCTTGGGAGATCTTTTCCACAGCCAGTATAATGTAGAATGGACCATCTGTGAGACATTCTTTCAGGATCTTCTCTCGAATGCTCTCAAGCCCCTGAAAATCACCCTTTTACTAGGTAATCATGACATTCTCCACAGAAGGCACTTTTTAGAGGCAGGATTTAATCTTACCCATAGCCTGGAAACAGAAGGTATATGTATGCAGCATGAGCCTGATGATAAGGTTGATTTACCCCTCATATACGGCCATATACATCCAGGCATTCGACTCATAGGCAGAGGGAGGCAGAAACTGTCCTTACCCTGTTTTAAGTTGGGAGAAAAGGACCTAATCATGCCTGCATTTGGGCAGTTTACGGGCTTGTATAACATCCAAGCGGTAGAAGGAGATGAGGTATATGCCATTGCAGAAGGCCAGGTAATTCAGGTCCTGTAGGCTAGCTATTTTTTTTGCTCTTGCTTAATGTAGGATCTGCTGGAAGTGTTCCTGCTTTAGGGGTAACCGGGGCAGAGACATCATTAGCATCTGTAAGAATAAAACCGAAAATCCCCCCACATATTCCTCCTATGATATGGGCAAACTGGGATACATCATCATTACTCACAGATTGGTAGACCTCTTTCCCTAGAAATAAAATCACAATCAAAATAAATGTTAAAGGGATTTTCCCAGATCTAGCATTAGCAAAGGACCCTAAGAGAATCATCATAAAGGCTACCCCACTAGCCCCTAGCAGCGCTGTATCAAAGAAAAGAATCTGTAGAACACCTGTGATCAGGGCTGTTACGAGAATCATCAGAATGAGATTTTTAGAGCCGTATTTTTCTTCAAGAATAGGACCTATCAGGAGAATGAGGGTAAAATTACTCACCAAGTGTTCCCAATTGATATGACCTATAACATGAGAAAATAGCCTGAAATACCAGACAGGATTGAGGAAGTCCACTACTGGATAAATAGTAAAGAATCCCATCAACTCCCCTGGAATTACCTGACTAAGAAGTAAAACGGCAGCTGACAGAAGTGCATAATTCAATACTACAGGAGAATTATATTGAATACTCATCTAAATCGTGTTAATTCGTCGCAAATTAAGGGGTATACTCTACATGCGTATACTGAAAAATACCAATAGAGGTTGACTTCCAATCAAGCAGACATGAATATTTCTAAACTTTCTCTACTAGCAGGAGCATTCTTTGGGCTAACGGCTGTTATTCTAGGTGCTATGGCTTCCCATAGCTTCCGTGAGATACTGGAACCCTATCAGTTAGAATCTTTCCGCACAGGCGTCCGCTATCAAATGTATCATGCCTTTCTCCTGCTTATTCTTGGATGGATGCAGACAGATATTAAGGGGGCTTCCTTTAAATGGATGATAGGCCTACTGATAGTAGGTGTGCTCATGTTCTCTGGCTCTATTTACTTGTTAGTACTTACCTCTTTCAAGCTAGGGATCATTACCCCCATAGGTGGTAGTCTACTTATTATAGCATGGGCCTTACTGTTAGTCCAGATTCTAAGGAAAAAGTAAGTCTAGGAGAGACGTGATTCTCCATTCTTTCAAATATGAGACATCAGGATTTTCCGACAAGAATAGTAAACTCGATACTATTTTACCCTGATCCGTTGGCCTATGTCCAGCTTGGACGGATTCATTCCGGGGTTAAGAGCAGTGATATTAGATACGCTGACGCCTGGATACTGTCTGGAGATTTCCCAGAGGGTTTCTCCCTTACGTACCGTATGGTAGGCAGGACCGTTTGAGGGAACTGGGCCGGTAACAGCCACAGATTTACCCGTAGATTCTTTCCTGGCAGCACTTTTTCCGCCATAAATCTTTAATCGTTGGCCCACTTTAATCCTATACCCCCTCAGGTTATTCCATCTGGCTATAGATCTGGCAGATACCCCAAAACGCTCTGCTATGGTCCCAACTACATCTCCTGAGCGAACTGTGTAATACTTGGGCTTGCCAGAAGGCTCCTTATATCTAGTGCTGTACTTTGCATTGATTGCTTTTACTTGCGGACTGGCTGATGCGTATTGTGAACGCTTTTTTCCATACTTTCTTAACAAGCTTGGCTCATGCATCACAAAGTATTCAGCAGCGGGCTTGGGAATATTTAAAACATACGGCTTCTCAGAATAGGGGATCCTCTTTAATTTAAGTTCAGGATTTAAGAAAATCAGTTCTTCGTAGGAAGAGTTAGTTGCCTCTGCTATTTCTGAGAGGGTAATATCCATTCTCCTAATGTGAAGGGTGTCCGTATTTAATCCAAAATCTACATACACAGGATAGAGATTATGGTCTGAAGCATACTCAAAAGTATAAGATGCAGCTATGAAAGCAGGTACGTACCCTCTGGTTTCTCTAGGTAGATAAGACATAATTTCCCAGAAATTACTTTTACCTCCTGAGCGAATGATAGCCTTTCTTACATTACCCATACCACAGTTATAGGAGGCTATAGCCAACAGCCAATCTCCAAACATATCATAGGCATCCTGCAGGTATTTAGTAGCTGCGATAGTAGACTTTAGAGGATCTCTTCTTTCATCTACATAAGAATTTACTGTTAGTCCATACTGCTTACCCGTATGGTACATAAACTGCCAAAGACCGGTAGCACCTACTCTAGATCTGGCATGAGGATTTAAAGCACTTTCTACTATAGGCAGGTATTTCAATTCCATGGGAAGGCCTGCGGCATCAAGTTCTCTTTCAAAAATAGGAAAGTAGGCCTTGGATAAGCCCAGCATTCTAGATACCTGATCTCTTCTTCTTACCGTGTATAGATCTATAAATTTCTTAACTGTATAGTTATAATCCATAGAAATGACAGCAGGAATATTATCCAGTCTACTTTCTATGGTGTTAGTCCGTACTACAGGGACATCATTAGACCTGTAATTTCTGGTATTTAAAATCAGCGTGTCGTATACACTGCTTACCTGATTATCAAATGAATAATCCTTATCTAACCCATCCAGTAAAGCCGAAATAGGCTGAATCTCATCAGGGTCTTTCTCATTGACCTGCGCATATACTATTTGGAGAAGGAAAATAAAGGAAAGAAAAATGGCTCTAATTGGTGCTCCCATGTAATGTAGAATTAGCTACAGATAGTCAATTTAAGGCATATCATAAACTTCATCAAAAAAATAGATACAATTCTTATGATAATGACCTAAGAATTTTCATTATCCATATTTTCCATTTTTTAACTAATTATGCCCTATGATGTTCAAAGATACTGTTACAAGCGTAGGCTTGAATAAGGTATTCTGAATGCTTGTACATCTGCCTACATTCCAAAATCATTTCTTTATTAGGTAACTCTTTGACATTCCCAAATATTTGATGATATTTGCAGTCCGTTTGAAAATGATATTATTATGGCGAGAGTTTGTCAGGTTACAGGAAAAAGAACTATTGCAGGGAACCACGTTTCCAAGGCACATAATAAAGTAAAGCGTAGATTTTACCCAAATCTGCAGAAAAAGCGTTTCTACATCCCCGAAGAAGATAGGTGGATTACCCTAAAGGTATCTACCAAAGGAATAAGAATCATCAATAAAAAGGGAATAAGTGCCGTGTTGAAGGATCTTCGTGCGCAAGGCATAAAATACTAGAATTCCCTTCTGATAAATGTATATACAGACTCAAATGGGGTTCTCCATCTGAGTCTGTTTCATTTTAATTCCATTTCAGAGGCAACCTACTTCCTCTCAGTCGAGATAAATGTATAAAGCTTATACACAAACTTCAGACCGTGGTGCTTATCATGAGAAACTCTTCCATTTTCGTCATATATTTTACGCTTCTGTTTTCTGTTGGCTTTGCCCAATCTCCTAGTAGATCAGGGAATCCGGCACCTCAAGAATCTAAAGCTTCTTTAAGGACTTTTCCCTGCGGGGGAGAAGCTATCTTAGAAGAGAACTTTAATGGCACTACCATTCCTGCCTCATGGACTACCTTAGACCTGGATGGACTGACTCCTAAAGCGGAAATTCAATCCATCATATCTGCAGGATGGCAGAGTTCATTTGATTTTAAAGATTCTTCTAACAGAGCCCTGGTTTCCCCTTCATGGTATGAAGGAACTACCCAGGCAAGTGATGACTGGCTGATAAGTCCAGCCATAGCTATAGATGGGAATATCTGCTTATCATGGTATGCATATTCTCAAGATCAGAATCACCCTGAAAGCTATGAAGTTTTATACTCCACCACTACCCCGGACCCAGATAGCTTTTTGGTTAACCCAAGCTTGGTGAGTATTGCCGCAGAAAGCTTTGATCTTAATTTCCGTTCCCTCTCTCTGGAATCATTTAGTGGTCAAACCATTTATCTTGCCTTCAGACAAACTACTTCAGATGGATTTATTCTATTTTTAGATGACATTAGGTTAGCCAGAGTTCAAAATGTAGACCTGGGGGCAGTAGCAATAGACATAAATGCTACTAATGCCGGAGATAGTATTTTCAGAGTGTCAGCAGCCCTGAGAAATTTTGGTTCCAGTACCTATAATGAAGACTCTGCTCTGAATGTATTCTACAGCATAGATGGGGGAGAACCTAATGAGACAGTGTTAACAGATACCATCTCTCTGGCGGCTAATGATACCCTCCAATTTACTTATGATAGTTTATGGACTAATCCAGTAGATGGATGGTATGAAATCTGTGTATGGACTGACAATGGCCTGGATTCCAATTCTGCTAATGACACCAGCTGCATCTTCTTCCCCATAGGAACGGCCGTAAGCGTTAGCCCGGCACTTAGTACGCCTTCCCTCAGGCTGTACCCTAATCCAGTGAGTGAGAGAATCTTTTTTGAGTTGCCAGATGACTTCCCCCTCTCAGGAACTAACCTAACGGTCTTCAATCTATATGGGCTACGAGTAAAAACCCTGAAGCTCAAAGAGCGACAGGGTTGGTTAACTATGCGCGACTTAGATGCAGGATTGTACTTTTTTAGACTTTCTCATCCTACTGGCACTAGTTCTCTAATCCGTGTGGTTAAGCATTAATTCAGCTAACTCGGTGGAATAGGGTCAATGTAGCAAGGAGTCTGGAAAATTTCCTCCGGTTCACCATACTCGTTAATTGTGTGGATGGTTAGCGTCCTTCCCCTCTGGTAGCCTTCTAGAATGATTTGCTGTCTGTTTTTCTCCAGTCGAAACTTCAGCGGAGTCATGGCACTATCATTAAAGGTTACAGATGTGATCTTCTGTACAGGTTGTTTCAGAAAGATCTGATACTGAGGAAGCGTTAGGTTTTTCCGTAATTCAGGCTGAGCAATTATCATTTGGGCTGCGAGCAAGTACAGTATCAATCCAATGATTTCCCTCATTCAGCTAGGCGTCAGATTAATTATCTCTTATTTTGATTAACTATAAAACAAATATTTTAAATAGTTAAATATTTTTCTAAACCTCCCTTACTAGCTGTATTATTTAGCCCCTGAATTGCGTCTATTTTTGCCTGAGTAGGACAAGTTCTATCTCTTTTTTACTGAAGAAACTACTTAATAAAATATACGTTTATTTAATGTATAAGCCATTTTTATATAGTACTTTTCACTTTTAGACATTGAATAGTCATTTAATATCCTTTGATTATAATACAGAAAGAATATTTTAATAATTCAAAAAATTATTTGATTACCTATTCAATCTTAATTAGGCACTAAACAAAATACATCTACAGAAGAGTATCCAGCCATTAAGCCCACACCTGCATGAGGAGTTAGCAGGAGAAGAAAAAGAAAATGTATAGGCTTTGAAAAAGAAGCTCAGGATGGGGAATTAGCATAGGAAGATGATGGGTAGATCCATCACTTCCTATCATACCAAACGAAATCATAATCATGCGGATTTTCATGGTCTGCCTGATGGCTTTCGCGCTTAACTACTTCCCATTCACTCATATTTACTTCCGGAAAGAAAGTATCTGCATCCACCTCAGTATGAATTTCCGTTAGAATCATCTTATTAGCCATTGGGATGGTTTGTGAGTACACACTTCCGCCTCCCAAAACGATAAGTTCCCGTTCATTCCTTTGGCTGGCGAAGTCCAAAATTTGCTGGATGGAGGAAAAGGTATCTCCTTGCCTGATAGATACCCCCTCTCTGGAGGTAAGCACCGCGTGGAAGGAGGCGGTAAAGTAATCTGTAGCGGCTATCTCCTCATAAGACCGTCTCCCCATTAACTGAAACTTCCCCTGAATGTGGGAAGTCAAAAAATCCCTATCTGCTGGCATGTCCCATGGAAGGCCGCCTTTTACCCCCAAGGCTAAGTTATCTGAAATCGCAGCTATGATGATAATGTCCATCTGTGTATCCTATTTATATTCGGTAGTACTATAATTTTCTGGTTATTATCCATGAAATGAAGTATTTAATTATCCTTGTCTTAGGATGAGCTGTTAGGTTCAGATCATGATCTGAACCGACAATCTTTGATGCAAGGAAATGGCTAACAACAAGAAAAATGTAGCACTATTTATATTCTTCCTTCCTGTTAACATACTCACAAGAAAAAAGGGGGATAAAAACTCCCCCTCATCTATTATGCTGTTATCTCCTGCTAAGCTGCTAGTGCCTTTCTTACATTCCTTACACTA
>JBCCLI010000160.1:0-13540 GCA_039026975.1 Bacteroidota bacterium
GATAGACGCCTTAAATGGGAATACCCCTTACAATTTTCTCCAGATTTCTGCTACTGATGAGAGTGGGGTAAAGGACGCACTACTAGACCTACTTGATGGGTCCTATGAAACCCAGGCTCAGCAAGATTTCTTAAATAAGAGGGGAATTAGGAGTTTTGCTTTTCTTACGCCTTTAGTAGCAGGCTTTGGGTACAAAATTATGCTTGGAGAGGTAGTAGGGGTGGGCATAGAAGGAAGATTTCTTCCTATACGGGATGACTTGTTAGATGGACAGAGATGGACAGATACTAATGAGGATAGTGGAGATAATGATCAGTTGGTAAGTGTTTCCCTTCTGGTGGATTTTACCTTTTGACATTCTTCAGTAAACGAGTAGCTTTCTTCCTACCTCATATTTACTCAAACTCCAGTTCTACGTCTTCTGTGAGAGGATGCCCTTGGCAGGTCAGAACATAACCTTCTTCTAACTCATCATCAGTGAGGCCCTCATCCTCTTCCATATATACTTCTCCATTATGTAGAAGTGCTTTACAGGTAGTACAGATCCCTGCCTGACAAGAGTATGGCGGATCTAACTGGGCATCCATAGCTGCTTCTAAGATGGTTTTTCCTGCATCTACATCTATCTCGAAAGTCTCTCCGTCCATGATAATCTTCACTTTTCGGTCTTCAAATTTCATAGAGTCTGGTTGATTAGCAGTTTCAGCTTCTTGGGTGATTAATGACTGAGAGGCTTCCCATAGCATCTCGGGGGTTAATTCAAAGTTGAGTTGATAAATATCAGAATGGTGAACAGCATGTTTTTCAAGCGCTTCTAATGCCGAACTCATCATGCCTGATGGGCCACAAATATAATATGCCTTTCTGTTATCATCTTCCATAAATAGATCAGAAATGAGCTGGTAGAGAGTTTTCTGATCTAAGCGCCCTGAAGGTCCACGCCAGCTTTCACTAGGAGATGAAAGGGAAAAGTAGGTAATGAGCCTTCCCTCATACTTTTTCCTAAGGGCCACCAGCTGATCTTTGAAGATAATATCTTCTTCCTTTCTACTCCCGTACCACAAGCTTACTTTACTTTGGGGTTCGCCTGCTAGAATAGCCTTAATCATGGAGATGACGGCGGCTATGCCTATACCGGCCACCATGAAGAGATAGTGCTTGATCTGGTCTGGGTGTAGTTGTACGGTAAAGTCTCCCAGAGGAGGATAGGCAGTAAGAGTATCTCCTGCTCTGAGCTCCTCAAGCAAGTAGGTGAGACTCTTACTTTTATGGGTGGCTTTTATAGTGAAAGAGAGGGTATCATCAGTAAGGGGGGAGCTACTGAGAACATAAGCTTTTTTTACCTCTGATTCTGTTAGGGGAAGATGTAGAATGATGTACTGCCCAGGAAGATAATGAACTTTTTCTTCAGCTTTAAAATAGAGCGTAAATGCGTCAGCAGTTTCAGGTTTAGTATGGCTAAAAGTGAGTGAAAGTGGGCTCATGAAATAGTTACAATCTCTTCTGTACCCGTAAAAAACAAATTTGTTTCGGCTTTACCTTCTTTTTTCAAAAAAGCCTTACAATTATCCATTTTCGACTAACTTGTAATCCGAAAAATTCGTAGAATTAGTATATATTTCAAATCATATTGAAAATAATGAAAGTTAATATTCCTGAGTCAGATTTCCCTAGGATTGTCATTGTTGGAGGAGGGTTTGCAGGAATTCAGTTAGCACGATCACTTCGGAAAGCACCCTATCAGGTAGTACTGATAGATAAACACAATTACCATACATTTCAACCGCTCTTGTACCAAGTAGCTACTGGGGGCCTAGAACCGGACTCCATTGCATTTCCTTTAAGAAAGGCCTTTACTTCCCAGAAGAATATGTTTTTCAGAATGGCAGAAGTACAATCTATAGATGCTGATGTGCAATCTCTGGAAACTACGCTGGGAAGCCTGAGCTATGACTACCTTATAATAGCCACTGGGAGTAAGACTAACTTCTTTGGAATGGAAGAGGTAGAAGCTAATGCAGTAGGAATGAAAAATGTTCCTGAAGCTCTCGACTTGAGGCATATGATTCTTCAAAACTTTGAGCGTTTTCTGCAAGAGCCTGATACCAGGGAACTATTGCAGTTTGTAGTAGTAGGAGGTGGGCCTACAGGTGTAGAAACTGCCGGGGCACTTGCTGAACTTAAACGGCATGTATTACCCAGTGATTATCCTGAGATAGACTGGGAGAAAATGGAAATCACCCTAGTAGAGGCTGGGCCTAGCCTGCTAGGGGGGATGAGTGAAAAGTCCACTAGAGATGCGCTAAAAGGACTCACCAACATGGGCGTAAAAGTGGAACTCAACACTATGGTTAAAGATTACAACGGTAGTATTGTGTTTACGAATGAAGGAGAAATCCCCGCAGGAGCTGTTATTTGGGCGGCTGGGATAAAAGGAAATCTCATTGATGGACTTGAGAAAATGCAAACCGAAAGAGGGGCAAGGATAGTAGTGGATAAATATAACCGGGTTTCCGGATATGAGAATATTTTTGCACTGGGAGATTTGGCCTTCATGGAAACAGAGGCCTATCCTAAGGGGCACCCTCAGGTGGCACCTGTAGCTATGCAGCAAGGAACGCTCCTGGCGGAGAATTTGATTAGAGAGAGTAGAAAAATCCCTTGGAAGGCCTTTAAATATTTTGATAAAGGGTCCATGGCTACTATTGGTAGAAATAAGGCCGTAGTAGATTTGGGAAAGCTACACTTGAAAGGAAGATTAGCCTGGCTAGCCTGGATGTTTATTCACTTACTCTTCCTGATTGGATTTAGGAATAAGCTGGTGGTATTTGTGAACTGGATATGGAGTTACTTTACCTATGATAAAGGAACAAGGGTAATCATCAGGCCATTCCGGAAAAGAACCAAGGAAGCTTTACCCGTTACGTAGCGGGAGCCTCATGCAAGTAGATTTCTCCTTATATGCTAACTAGCTAGTCTACTTATGCTTTCTCGCATATCATTAGCGTGTTATGAATAAAAATATCTTCTCATTAGCCTGAAGTAATGCTAATGAAAGTAGTTGATTAACAGGGCAGGGAGTCATTGGCTCTCTGCCTTTCAGCTTATGTATATGAGCAGAGAATTTGTATAAGTGAATTTTCCCCTCTTACTTTCCCATATGGAGTTGAAATCAGTCATACAGGAACGTGCGGCTACACTTTTTGAGGAGACAGTAGAAACTAGGCGGCACATACATGCACATCCAGAACTTTCCTTTGAAGAAGCAGATACAGCCGGATATGTAGCTGAAAGGCTAAGAGATATCGGAATTCCTGTACAGACGGGGATAGCTGGACATGGGATTATAGGAATGATTAAGGGAGAACAGACAGGAAATGATCAGGTGATAGCTTTGAGAGCAGATATGGATGCCCTTCCTATACAGGAAGAAAATGAGGTGCCTTACAGGTCTAAATACAAGGGAGTTATGCATGCCTGTGGACATGATGTACACACTTCCTCCCTTTTAAGTACAGCTAACATTTTACAGTCTATCAAGAAGCGGTTCGCTGGCACCATAAAATTAGTATTTCAGCCGGCAGAGGAACGTCTCCCCGGAGGGGCATCCCTCATGATTAAAGATGGTGTCTTAGAGCATCCTAGCGTTCAGGCTATCTATGGGCAGCATGTTCAGCCTTACCTGGAAGTAGGGAAGATAGGGATAAGAAAGGGCATGTATATGGCCTCAGCAGATGAGATATATATGACCGTAAAAGGGAAAGGAGGCCATGCTGCCCATCCTTCTACTTTCATTGATCCTATTATCATTACTTCTCAGATATTAGTTGCCCTTCAGCAAGTGGTGAGCCGTTCTGACCCCAGGATTCCTTCAGTGCTATCTTTTGGGACCATCAGAGGAGAAGGAGCTACCAATGTCATTCCTGATCAGGTGTATGTAGAAGGTACTTTCAGGACCATGAATGAAGCCTGGAGAGCCCAAGCTCATCAACAGATACATGACATAGCCCATAATATAGCTGCCAGCTTTGGTGCTACTGTAGACCTGGATCTTAGAAAAGGTTATCCTGTCCTGTATAATGATGAAGCTCGGACAGCGCGCGCCTACCAATATATAGCTGACTACGTAGGAGAAGAAAACATAGTAAACCTGGATCTGTGGATGGCGGCGGAAGATTTTGCTTATTACACCCAGGAGATTCCCGGGTGTTTTTATCGTATAGGTACCAGGAATGAAAAGAAAGGGATTACGCACGGACTTCACACGTCCAGATTTAATATTGATGAAGAGGTACTTAGGAAGGCACCTGGCCTAATGGCATGGATAGCCGTAAATGCATTACAAGAAGGATAATGCTGGTGCTACTGTGGGATGAGTTCTAGCTTATGGAGGGCATCTTCTGAGGCTCTCTGCTCGGCAGTCTTTTTATTTTTTCCTTCTCCTATGCCTAGTACGCTTTTACCTACCTTAGCCTGGATTCGGAAAATCTTATTTCTACCATCACCGTTTTCTCCTATTACTTCAAATTCTAATAGCCCTAGTTTAGACTTCTGCACGTATTCTATAAGCTTATTTTTAAAGCTGATAGTCTGACGCTCCAGATCAGGAAGATTTACGTGCGGTTCTAGTATCCTACTATGGATGAATCTCTTAGTACGGATATAGCCCATGTCAAGATAAACGGCTCCTATAAAGGCTTCTAGGGCATCTCCAAACATAGATTCATTCACAATTCCCGTCTGTCTATGCTCTATCAGCCCATCTATATTGAGCTTTTTACAGATATCATTCAAAGACTTTCTATTCACTATTTTTGAGCGCATTTCCGTTAGAAAGCCCTCATCTTTGGTAGGATATATTTTGAAGAGAAATTCTGAAATTACAGAGTCCAGGATAGAGTCCCCCAGAAACTCAAGGCGTTCATTACAGCCTTTTGCATTAGCCTTATCCTTTTTAGATCTACGGATAGTAGAGCTATGGGTAAGGGCAAGTCTATAGAGGAATACCTCCCGCGGAGTAAAACCAGAGATACGCCTTATCTCTTTGATGAATTGCAAATCCGGGGAAAGGTAGCTGTTATAAAGTTTCCTCAATAAGAACAAAACATGAAATAGTTAAACGGTAAGTCACGCAAATATATTCAACATTATATGCATTCCCAAGTGATTCAGGTGTGAACCAGCTAATAATGAGGCTGTTCTCTCAATTGTGTTTGTTAAATCCAGTGGTAATAAAGCTTCTAAAAACAGAAAAGCGCTGCCAAAGCAGCGCTAGTCTTTTCAGCTTACGTAAGAAAGGTTACTTTACGTTGTCAGCCAAGTAAGTCGTAGAATCACCTACAGTTACTATTTTTTCAGCTGCTTCATCAGGGATGCTGATGTTGAATTCTTTTTCAAATTCCATAATCAGTTCCACTGTATCGAGAGAATCAGCGCCCAGATCATTAGCAAAGCTAGCCTCAGGAGTAACTTCTGATGGCTCAACTCCTAATTTATCTACGATGATTCCTTTTACTTTCTCTGCGATTTCGGCCTTTGTCATCTTTTTTCCTGTTTTTTTGAGTTCTTTCCAGGGGAGATATCTCACCTAAAAATTTTGCCAAATATAGTATTTTTTTTCTTCATGCAACCTCAGAGCAAACTTATTTTAGATTTGTTCGTTAGCGACAAATATGAAGGTCAAGCGGGTACACCTAGAAGAAAGTGCTGGTCCTCACGATCTTGTCTTGGGGATAGTCTCTGATATTCCCGTCTGGAAACTGTGCTGGGACTTAAACCAAAGGCTTGGCCTAAGCCTGAAAAAAGTAGAAGGAGATACCAGCTCTCCCCCAAAAGAGGAAGTTCCTTCTACCTTATTATCCTTATTTGCCTCGGAAGAATTAAGCCTGAGAAATACGGCCTTATCATCCTACGAAGACAGGCTTACCCATCCTTCTCAGACCTTTCTTTTCCTGGAAAATGACCCACGTATTTCCCCAAAAAAAATTCGTGCTTTCCGTTATTTTTTTGTAATTCGGACTCAGACTATAACTGAGAAAGAAGCCATAGACTGGATGCAACTGATCAAAGGGTCAGACTTTGTCAGAGCTGTAGCAGACCTCTCAGACCTAGAGAACTTAAACAATATACAGTATTGAGCGCCTTCAATCCCCGGCGAACAAAGATCGTCGCAACCCTTGGGCCTGCTACTTCCGATAAAAAGGTACTTGTCGAACTTGTTAAGGCAGGTATGGACGTGGCCAGGTTGAACTTTTCTCATGCAGATCATGAAACCCATGCGAAAAATCTTCATACCATCAGGAAGATTAATGAGGAGCTAAACACTAATATCGCTATTCTTCAGGACCTACAAGGCCCTAAAATTAGAATCGGCGATCTTATTAAGCCCGTAGCCATTAAACCTGGTGATGTTATTACCCTACGCTCAGATCTTGGAAAGCAGGAAAAGGAAGGAGGAGATATTCCTATCAGGTATGAGACTTTTGCTCAGGACGTAAGTGAGGGTGACACCATCCTCATGGATGATGGAAAAGTACAAGCAGAAGTAGTAGGCTCTAACAAAAAGAATAGAGTCCAGCTGAGAATTGTATTTGGAGATATTATCCAGAGTCGGAAAGGAGTTAATCTGCCTGACACCCCTATTTCTCTTTCTACTATTACGGAAAAAGACTTTAAAGACATAGAATTTGCCATTGAGTATCAGGTAGAGTGGCTGGCCCTATCCTTTGTGCGGTCTGCCGATGATATCAGGGTACTAAAAGAGCTGATAAGGCTGAAAAATGGTACTTCTCGTATCATTGCCAAGATTGAAAAACCCGAGGCACTTGAAAATATAGATGCTATCATAGATGCTTCAGATGGAATTATGGTAGCCCGTGGAGACCTGGGGGTAGAGATTCCCATGGAGCAAGTACCTGTTTGGCAGAAGAGAATCATCAGGAAATGTAACCTGGCAGCTAAACCTGTGATTGTAGCTACGCAGGTGATGGAGTCTATGATAGAAAATCCGAGACCCACCAGAGCAGAAGCCAATGATGCCGCTAATGCCTTGGTAGATGGTGCAGATGCAGTTATGCTAAGCGGGGAGACATCTGTAGGAAAATACCCAGTTAGAGTGGTGTCTAGTATGGACAGTATTTTGGCAAATGTAGAGTTGGAAGAAGAAGGTATTTACTACAGATACCTGGAAGGGACTATTCAGGAAGAAGATGAATCTCTAAGTATGGCGGTCACTAGAATGGCTTGTAAGTTAGCCAAAGAGACAGATGCGAAGGCTGTCATAGCTATGACCAGTTCTGGATACACCGCCATTCAACTATCCCAATCCAGGCCCAAAGGGCAGATTTTTGCATTCACTAATAATAGGCCTATCCTAAATACCCTCAATCTTGTATGGGGTGTGAAAGCGTTTTTCTATGATGATTTCGAAAGTACAGATAAGACCATACAAGATGTACATGAAATCCTGAAAGAGAAAGAGCTGGTACGGATAGGGGATATCATGATAAATACCGGAAGTATGCCCCTACATGAGAGAGGGCTTACTAATATGATTAAAATCAGCCGCGTAAGAGGAAAGAACCTCTAATGGGCTATCTGAATAAAGAATAAGCCCCAATCTGTCAACTACAGATTGGGGCTTTTTGCATGAATATCCTTAGTATTGTGGTGGCTTATTTCCAACCAAGCCAGATAGGATGAGTAAAATTTCTGCTGTCATTATCACCAAAAATGAAGCTGACAACATACAGCGATGCATTAGCTCACTGGAAGGGGTAGCAGATGAGGTGCTCGTATTAGACGCTTACAGTGAGGATGAAACGGTAGAGATAGCTACCTCACTGGGGGCTCGCTGTATACAGAGAGAGTGGGTAGGCTTTGCCGCTAGTAAGAATTATGCAAATAGTCTGGCTACCCACCCCTACATTCTTTCCCTGGATGCTGATGAGGCCCTTTCAGAAGCATTAAGAGCTTCCCTACTGAAGGAAAAAGCCCTACTGGCGGGTGCATACACCTTTAACCGCTTGACTAACTACTGTGGGAAATGGGTCAGGCATGGGGGCTGGTATCCTGATGTGAAGCTCAGGCTGTTCCCTAAACAAGCTGCTAACTGGCAGGGCGATTTTGTGCATGAAAAATTAGTGTTGAAAAAAGACGTACCTACTTCCCATCTCTCCGGAGATATCCTCCATTATTCTATCACCTCAGTAGAAGATCATTTAGAAAGGATCAATAGGTATTCTAGCTTGGCAGCAGAGGATATGTTCAACAAAGGGAAGAAAGGAGGCTGGATAAAAAGGTGGTTGAGCCCAGGCCTACGCTTTCTAAAAATGTATCTGCTAAAAGGAGGGTTTTTAGATGGCTATGAAGGCTATCTGATTAGTAAATTTTCAGCCTTCTCTACCTACCTCAGATATGTAAAATTGAGAGAGAAATACCAGCATGCAGAAAGATAAGGAGCTAGATAAAAAGAAAGTGCTGCTGGTAAATCTCTCACGTATATGGGGCGGGGGAGAGAAATGGTTTTATACGGTAGCTGTAGGCCTAAGAAAAAGAGGGTACCAAGCGGAGCTCATGGTCTACCCAGACTCAAAACTCAATCAACTGGTCCGTGAAGCAGATATTCCCTATTCAGCCTATGCGGTGAGGGCACTAAGTCTATTAAATCCCTTTAAGCTCTTCCAAATATGGGAAGAACTCAAAAGGCAGGCACCACAGGTAGTTATCCTAAATTCTTCCCATGAATTGAAGGTTGTAGGCCTTGTAGCCAAATGGGCGGGTGTCCCGCATATCATTTTTAGAAGAGGCGTTTCTTATGCCATTAAGCAGAATAAGGTAAACCGCTACTACATTCGGCAGATCGTTACCGGATTTATTGCTAATTCTCAAGCCACCTATCAGGCCTTTTTACAAGCTTTTCCCTCCATAGCTGCTAAGCCTCACCTGAGTATGAATAACGGAATAGATGTAGAGGCTTGGCGCTCACAAGTAAAGAGGACCCCTAAGAGGTATGATTTTATTACTACTGCCCGTTTGTCGCCCGAGAAGGGCTTAGAGAGAGCCATACAGGCAGTATCCCTGCTGGTACAAAAAGGGCTAGCGGTATCTTACATCATTTGGGGAGAGGGAGATCAGCAAGCTGAATTAAAAACCTTAATAGAAGCGCATGATCTTTCTGAATATGTAAGCCTGGCGGGTTTCTCAGATCAGATTCCCCAAAAGCTAGTAGAAGGGAAGATATTTCTCTTTACCCCCCATTTTGGGGAAGGGACCAGTATTTCCCTCATTGAAGCTATGGCCTTGGAGCTTCCCTGTATAGTCATGGATACCCCCGCTATGAGTGAGGTGGTGCTGGACGGAGAAACGGGCTATGTAGTGCCTGACGGAAATATTACCCAACTAGCTGACAGAATGGAGACCCTGCTGAAAGAGGAGTACCTCCGACTGAACATGGGTAAAAAAGCCTCTCAGCGTGCTGAGGATCATTTTACCCTTTCCCAAATCCTGGATAGCTTAGATAAGTGGCTGGAAAGCCTGTAAATTCTCCTCTACTTACCTATTTTTATGAAGTGAAATATATCCAGTATAGAGAGCATATCATAATAGGTGCCTATTTACTACTGATGGTAGCACTGCCTATCAGTAAGGCAGTGGCTTCTATCCTTATGGCCCCTTTGGCCTTGTGCGGATTACTGGACTTATATTTCTTGAGAATATCCCTATGGGATAGGATAAAGCGTTTTCCACAGATAATGGTCCTCAGTCTGCCCTTTTTCTGTTATGCTTTTAGCCTGCTATACTCAGATAACCTGGCGCAGGGGAGTAAATTTCTCTTTATCCAAAATGGACTCCTAGTAATTCTCTTATTTTTAGTGGTACATGCTGAGATCATCAAGAAATACCACGCCTTACTGCTGAAGACTTTTATTATCACCACGGCAGTGGCTGGCTGCTTAACCCTACTGTTTTACTTTCTTCCTGAACCGCAAGCCATGTCTTTAGCTAAGATTGGAAGAGGGATAGGGATGAAAGAATACATTCAGCTTTCCAAGAGAGAGGCTTTCGGGGTGTATAGTCCCTTTGTCATTAGGCTTCAGTTCAGTAACCTGATTAGCCTGTCTATCTTATCTGCCCTTTGGTTGTTAGCGGAGAAAAAAGTGAATAAATATATGTGGGGCTGGGTGATTATCCTCCTCATGACTTCTCTGGTATTAGGAGGAAGAGGAGGTCAAGTAGGCTTACTGGTCGGTTTAGGGATATGGGCCTTCCTATGGTTGTATAACGCTCTCAGCCCTCAGCTTACCCCTAAACTGGGCAGGTATGGAACAGGTATATTGGTAGGCTTTCTGAGTCTGGCACTTGTAGTTGGGGGGCCTGTACTCGCTTATAAGAGCATTCCCTCTGTCCAGCAGCGCTATAACCAGCTCATCTGGGAGCTAGAAACCTTTTACAGTGATAGCTATGAACAGTATGACTATGTTCACTTTACAGGTATTAGGCGTATTCTTTCCTACCAACATTCCTGGGAGTTAATCCAGCAGCATCCTTTTACTGGCGTGGGGGTAGGAGATTACAAGGTGGAGATGCAGGCTGTCTATGACCAAGACGCCTTTAATTTCCCCGTCAACTCACATAATCACCTCTTGTACATGTGGGTGAATACAGGGATTATTGGCATTCTCCTATTCTTAGTCTCCTTTGGCTATTGGGCCTTATATGTGTGGAAAAATGGACGTAATCACCTGCCTGCTTTTGGATTGGCAGTTATGCTATTTTTTCTGACTATTATGATGTTTGATGTGCTGATTACCCAAATAGACACTATGGTCCAGCCCTTTATCATGGGATTAATAGCCTTGGTGTGTACTGAGTTAGGCCCTTCTTGACCAGCTGATTCTGTACAGAGGGAGCGGGTTTCAGGTATATTCCAAGCCTTTGGCACACTATCTGCAAAAACACCCCTATACATGCTAATTCATTCTTTACTTATTTATGAAGAAATTCATTCTGTTAACCGTAAGCCTCATAGTAGGGCTAGTCGTAAGCACCAAAGGGCAGGAAGTAGAAGTACCTGCCGGAAACTTGAACAGGATCACAGTAAGCGCAGGGGTATCATTTATTCATTTTGATAATTTTATCTACAACGGAAAGACGGTCCCTGTTACCCTGTATGCTGATTATCAGCTATCTGAAGTGTTTAGTGCTGGTGTATTTGCAGGATATCAGCGGTTTAAGCTGGTTCCTTATAAAGAGATAGATATTAGGTTTGGAGTGAGAGGAACTGCTAAGCTTTTTCCCATTCTTAACAGCTTGGGTGGTATGGATCTACAAGTAGATAAACTAGAACCTTATGTAACGGTCATGCTAGGAGCAGTTTCTTTGGCAGAAAGGGAATATGAAGGGAATCTCATCCAACGTAATATTCAGTTCACTGGAGGTACAGTAGTAGGAGCTAAGGTTCAGCTCACAGATAACATATCCCTGTATGGAGAAATAGGAAGAAGCGTTTTTAATACCCTTCTGACTACAGGGCTGAGCGTGAAATTATAAATTCAGCCAGTAATTGAGTTTCAGGATAAGGGCTCTTGAGCGTATTCTGAATACATCAGTGAAATAGTTATCAGTATATACCAGAAACAGATCTGATACAGGCTTGAAGCGCCACTGAAAGCGGGCGTTTATGTTGAAGTTTTCTATCTGACTGTTATACTGAAGGAAAGTTGTCAGGAACAGCTTTTTCGTCAACGTAAGATCTACACGTGGACCTATTAACCATAGGTCTGCGTCATTATAGGGGTCTGGTAATCTAATTCTGCTATAACTGGTACTAAGGGTTACCGTTCCATAGGGCTGGTATCTGTACGTAATATCCGTATTTAGCTGGATAAGATTTCCATTAAAGAACTCACCCAAAAGCCCTTCCCCCTCCCATGAGAGGACTTTCCTTCTATCGGATATAAAATTGAATCCTACCTGGTTGTAAGAATAATCAGTTCCTTCTGGTAATTCTATTCCATCTGTCCTTGTAGGATCAAAAGAGCTAAAAAGGTAGGTATAGTTATTCCCTACACCCAGCTGCAATCTGGAAGAGTTCTGAAAGTTAATGGTATATCCCAGGATATAGGAATGGTCAGTCTGCCTACCCGTATTATCCCAGATGACATCCGTTTCCAGGGTAGGTCCATGTCTATTGACCACTCTTCCATTAGGATAAAAGGTGTATCTACCTGCAGGAGAAATTCTTCTGAATCCGGTTCTGGGAACAAATCCCACTTCCGCCGTGAACCCCTCTCCCACCCACTGGTGCTCCCAGGTAAGCTCAAAATCTCGCACATTATACCCAAGACTTAGCCCATGTGAAAAGGCCTCATCTTCCTGCTCAGGAGAAAAGGAACGATGGAAGAAGGTTTTTCCGGTCCACTCATTATTGGCAGAGGCCAGGTTGTAGTCTAGCCCTACAATGCGGTTGTAGCGGGAATTACTCCCTATTTCTACTAGAGAATCTTGAATCTCTGAAGAATATCTTTCTGGGGAGATCACACCTAGAACTTCCTCCTCTCCATTGAGAAGGGTTCGGGCATAAATATCCCCCACTAAAGAGTCCAGAGCCGTAGCCTGCTTATTCACAAATACTACCCCAATATTGGAGCGTTTAAATACCTGTCTTTGAAGGGCAGCTACCGTATAATTATAGCCCGGCCTGAAAATATCTGCATCAGCGGCAGCTTCCATATTGAGGAGCCCTACTCGCCAGTTTTTATTCAGCCTTCCACTCAGCCTGGCCCCGAAGTTGATTTTATTCTGTTCATTCACTCCTGTCTCCTCATTTCTGGCTACCCCTATTCTCCGGGAGAAAAACGGCCTCACCCTATTAGTCCCGAAATTGGCGAAGAGGTCTGCATTCTCCAGAAAGAACTGCCTCCGTTCAGGGAAGAATATCTCGAACCTGTCCAGGTTGGTTACCTGCCTATCTACTTCTACCTGTGAAAAGTCAGGGTTAAAGGTGAGGTCCAGGTTGAGGGAAGGGGTAATCCCCACTTTTACATCTCCCCCCACTTCCATTCCACTGTCAAAGTCCGTCCCTTCTTCGTAGTCTTGTTGGCCGTTACCTGCTATGAATGGGATGGCGACTATATTAGCTCCCGGCTGCTTAGGGGGCGTATCCCAAATTAGGAAGCCTGAGAAAGCGAGAGAAAAGATAAGCTGGTTTTGCGGAATCTGAATCCAGGTGGAGCGCTCATTGGTCTGGCTATCCAAACGGTAGGAGTTGAACCGCCAGATCTTCTGACCTTTACCATATCTCAGGGTTTTAAAAGGAATGGCTATTTCTCCTACCCAATACTTATCTTTTTGCTGTGTCTCTGCAAACCATTTATTATCCCAGGAAAGGTCAAAGGACCCTCTGTCATTTCCCCCATTAGAAATGAGCGCCTCCCTTCGCACACCATACGGACTTAGCCCAAAAAAGAAAGCATTGGTCTGATTCGCAAAAGGGTCTAGTAAGAAGCTGATCCCATCATTATTTCCTCCCCTAAAATCC
>JBCCLI010000161.1:0-13526 GCA_039026975.1 Bacteroidota bacterium
GAATGGGGGTACAGAGCTATTCCACTTAGGCCAGGATGTAGGAGAAAGAATTAACCTTGCTGAGAGGTATCCAGAAAAGGTAGCTTCTCTTTACCGTTTAATGCAGGGCTTTGCAGAGGAGGTATCCTCAGAAATTCAGCCCTTAGCTGCTAACACTAGGGGCATAGAATAATCTGTATTTACATGGAGAATGTACAAGTTGACTTTTTGGTAGCATTCCTGGATGGAATGGTATATGCCCTAACTGGCTTAGCCTTATTAAAGTGGCCCCCGAAAGGTACAAATAGAATGTATGGATATCGCACCCCCAGGGCTATGAAGACGCAGGAAAGTTGGGATTACTCTCAGCCTTACGCCAGCAGAAAGATAATTCTGTGGGGACTCATTTTATTAGGCTTGGCTTTCCTAACCTATATATTAGCACCTAAAAATGTGCGGGGGCAGGCTTTTATCTGGGTAGCCATCATACTTGCCCATGTCATGCCCATCATTCAAACAGAGCTACAATTAAAAAGACTTTTTGGGTAGGAAATCCATATTCTCCGCTAGACTTGCTAGTTTTACTTATTAAGACTAAAATGGAAATGGCAAAAACTTTCAGGAGTCCTTACGGATTTTCAGCTAGTCTTAGACTTGCGACATTATGCTAAAGGTAAAACTAGCAGAAACAGTACAAGAGTTAGCAGGCATATTGAGCCTCCAACAACAAAATCTCCCCAAGAACCTCAGTGCACAAGAGCTTGAGAAAGAGGGCTTTGTAACCCTGGAGCACAATATGGATATACTCTTTAAAATGAATGCAGAAGCGCCCAGTATCATAGCTAAGGAGGGGGAAGAAGTGGTAGGCTACTGCCTTGGGATGACCAAATCCTTCAGAGAGGTATTCCCCATTCTGATTCCTATGTTTGATGAGATTGACTCCATATACTTTCAGGGAAAAGGTCTGGATAGGGTTGACTATATCATATCTGGTCAGGTATGTATAGGAAAAGCCTATAGGGGACAAGGGCTATTAGGGAAAATGTATGGCTATTATCAGCAAGTATACCATGCGAAGTATCCATACCTTATTACTGAAATATCAGCCAGGAATCCGAGATCTGTGCGTGCACATGAAAAGGTGGGATTTCAGGTAGTACATACCTATAGTGTTACCCTTCCTAAGCCTGAGGAGTGGATTATCGTGCTGTGGGATTGGAACAGTGAAAAGGCTTATTGACGCTCTAATCTTTTTACCTGTTCCTGTAGCTTCTGAAGTATTTGCTTGATGGAACTAAGCTGATTTTGTAGTTGCTCATTCTCATCTTTAAGCGCAGCAATTTCTGCTTCCATTCTCATCTCATGAAGGTCATTTTGTGGAGTATCTGTGAGGGGTTCATCTCCCCCTTCTTGATAGATGAGTTGTTCTCCACTGAGTTGTTCTACCAGTCTGATTACCCTAGTCATATCTACATTTATAGCTTGTCCATTTTTTTCAGAATAGTACGCCCATGCCAGGGGCTCACTGGGCCCCTGAGGAATGAGGGGAAAATGATGTGGGGATATACCTGTCTTATTCCCATTGGCATCCAGGGCGTATAGTTCTCCGCCATCTGAGATGAGTCCTGAGTGTCCGGCAGGGGCAGAGGTGATGTTAGGGTTTCCATCTTTAAGAAATACGCCACTTTGAAAACCCATTACTAGCTGATCTGAGGAAGCGGCTACTTCTGTTCCCAGGGCCATGCCCCTACTTCCGGTAACCTGACTCCGGAGGCCTATGATATTTCCATAATCAGCTTCCACCGTATTCTCTTCTCCCAGGATAAAGCTCCTGGCGCCAGAAATTATATTCCCTTTACCCATGATGGCTGATTCCCATACAGCTGCCACCCCATCTCCTAGTACATTATCTGTACCTACCAAAAGGTTACTAGAGGTGGAACCCGTTCCATTCAGGTAGTTGTGAGTCCCTGCTACCAGGCTGGCAGCACCATCAACTACATTATGTCTGCCAAACACAGCGGAAGCCTCTGCTGTCAGGGTGTCCCCTTCTCCTACCACTAAGCCATAATTAGAAGAAGCATAACTGGCTGATCCTCCCACTATGGTGGCCATGGCGCTATTTCCGCTTATGTGATTATTGTATCCAAAGACCGTATTCCAAGCTTCTCCCTCTACCCTGTTTTTTTCACCACTCACAAAGGCGGCATCTGAACTTACCTGGTGTTGGAATCCTGTAGCCATGGCTCCTTCAGCACCCCTAAGCGTATGCGACCTACCGACCACCAGACTTTCATGTGCCTCTTTACCTATGTAGTTATTTAACCCTACAGCCATAGCTCTGTCAGCAAATACTGAATCGCCTACGCCCCATGATATTGCATAGTTATCTTCTGCAAAACTCTCGCCTTGCTGAATCACATCCCCAAACCTGACCTTACCCTCAGCTGTGTAGATGGCATAGTTATTCCCCCCTCCTCCATAGATGTCAGTAATCCGTAACCCATAGAGATCTTCTTGAGAATGGAAGTTTTCATTATGGCCTAGCTGCATAACTTCTGCAGTAGTAACGGCTTGATGATCTTGCTCAGGAAGGCTTGAGGATAGGCTGGCTTCTATGCCGGTAATGTGTGGAATGGTCTGGCTGTTAGCAGGTGTATTTATGTGTACATAAGCATGGATACTCCTTAGCGTACCTATAATTTCTACCTCAGACCCTTCTTCCAGGCTAACCCCCGTATGTGTTCCTACCGGGTCTTTTAGGTTGCCGCTAGCGCCTGATTGGGCAGTTATATAGGCAGAAACTCCCTGGGCGGCTTGTGTATTTTTTCCTGCGCCATACTTATAGATTCCTGATTCCAGGCCTTGCATGAGTTGGATAGTTCCATTATGGTCAGCAAGTTCTTTAGTTTGAAAATTACCCCCTTGCAGGAGGGTGGTATACCCGTCTCCTTCCCTATGGCTCCAGCCTTGAACGCCTGTAAGCATATTGATGCTATCAGATAAGGTGCTGGCCTGAAGGAAGTGAGCACCTCCTACATAGGCTTTAGCTGGATTTAGATTTTCACTGAAACTTAGCTGCTGCGCCAGGGCTCCTTCCTGGATAACTAACTTGTGAGTAGTGTCAGCAGCCAGGCGTATATCATAATCTGAATTTCTGCCGCTGTGAAAGTCGATGTATCCTGTTAAGTGGGGTAGCAGAAGGTCTTTGGTTCTGTATAGCTTAATACCCCCATCAGCTTTTAGGATGGTCCCAGCCTGTTTTTCTGAATATTCTGTAGCTATCTCTGTTTGCTTTTCTTCTGCCTCAGAATCAAATGTAGCGAGCACATGTATTGCCTTTTTTTCATCTACAAATCCCATATTACCTAATAGTAGCCTACCCCCCTCAGTAATCAGTAAGCTATCGCCCTGTTCAAAAGGTAACCTTGGGTAAAGCCAGCTTCTTCCATTCACCTTTTTAGTGGTCCACTGGGTGTTAGGCGTCAGACTATCTATAGGAGTGGTGTAAAGAATACCATCCATTCCCGTAACCAATAGGGACTGGGTGGGATTTATTTTTTCTTGTAAGCCTTCTAATCTTACAGGGTGTTCATTTGCTATGACGTGAAGGGGGTGGGTGGGACTTGTGCTCCCTATTCCTATTCTCCCACTATCAGAAAATACTACTATATGCCCGGCTTGTAAGGCTGACCTTCCAATGAGGTATCCTTCATTTGCATCATACATCCAGTTTTTGTTGTCTGACCCTATTAAACTTACAGGCATATATCTGATCACGCCCCTAGCGGGATCTGTAACTAATACAGCTGTATCAGAAAGGGTCTGGTAATACTGAAGACTATCTATCCTGATAGGATCAGGCTCCAGATTTTCTGGATCAGGAACTATGTGTAGGGTGTGGGTGGGCATAGAAGTACCTAGGCCCGTGTTTTGGGCACGTAGTATGCAGGACATGGAGAGAGATAAACAGCAAAAAATAAGCAGGAAATGCTTTGCCATAATTGCCAGGGTTTACAATTAGTTTGAAATAGAAGTTCCCAATCCACCTAACAGTGAAAAAACCCCTCCCAGACGGAAGGTTACAGATGAAAGATTATCACATGTTTTTTTTAAAAGAATGAAGGATATTCAGCCAAGTCAAAAAAGGCAAATTGAGAGATAACGGGAAGTTTTTAGAATTTTTTCGTAGTGAACTTACGTGCCCGAAATATATGTAAGGATGAAAAGGTTTTGATTTTGAAACAGAATAAGGCTTGGAGAATCTTTGTCCTTATTCAAATCGACATTCCTCGATCTAATCCAAAACTTATAATCACTAATTACTGATCGGTATGAACAAAACGCCTCTTTTATACTTACTGGGTAGTTCTCTTTTGATGAGCCTACTATTGTTTCAGGCTTGTCAACCCAAGGGCGGGGATAGCCAAAATGTTTACAGAGATGCAGACATAACAGACATAGCCCCTGATATGAGTGATAGGGTTTTTGAAAATGACTATGTGAAAGCTACTGTCATATCTATACCCTTTGAGCAGGACTTTCCCGCTCACACTGCTAATGATAGACTCATTTTCGCCTTGAATAAGTTCAAGTTAGAGGCTGACAACGGTTCGGAAGCTTCCAGTAAAACCTATGAAGAAGGAGAAGTTAATAAGTTGATCGCCGGACAGTATAGTTTTAAAAATGTAGGGATTAATCCAGTAAGATTCCTGTCCATTACAAGAAACTCCGGAAATTTGAATCAGTCCAATGTTACAGGCACATCAAATGGCATAACCAAAGTAGCGCCCGGCCAAAGTTCTATTTTAATGGAAGATGAAAAAAGCAGGATGATAGAAGTAGATTTGGCGCCTGGATCAAGCATTCCCGTACATGACGCCCTTCCAAGAATGATTTACACGCTAAATTCAGCTGAAGTTAAATTTCTGCACCCAATAGAAGGGGCACAAAAATTCTGGGCTACCAGAGGAAGCCAAGGTGAGATTATCTGGTTAGATTCAGGTCAATACCGAATTGTTAATACCAGCAAAAGGAAGCCTGCCAGATTTATTATGGTCGGATATAAAAAATAGTAGAGCAGTAAAAGCCTGTACCTCCTGCGCTATCAATAAAGAGAAAACTCCCTAACATTTCGCAGCGAAGAAACTATTTCTTCGCTGCTCTTTTTTTAGCCTATCAGTAGAAAATCCATTTCCCTTTCCTATTTTCATCCTTTTAATATCCACCATATCAGGGAAGATGAAGACATGGTTAATAATGCTGTTAAGCCACTTACTGTTTGTATCATCATGGGGGTTTCCGGTTCAGGAAAAACGACCATAGGGGCAGCTGTAAGTGCTAAGATGGACTGGTCCTTTGTAGAAGCAGATGATTATCATCCCAAGGAGAATATAGATAAGATGAGTCAGGGGATGCCTCTAACTGATGAAGATAGGTGGCCCTGGTTATCAGCTATTCATCAAGCCATCCAGGATCATCTAGCTAATAATAGATCAGTGGTAGTAGTGTGCTCAGCCTTGAAAGAATCCTATAGAAAAGTGATACAGGGAGAACTGGATGCCCAGTGGTTTTACCTTAAGGGTACTTATGAGTTAATTTACCAACGGATGCAAGCCCGTGCCCACTTCATGAAGCCAGAAATGCTGAAAAGCCAATTTGAGACCTTGCAAGAACCTACAGATGCATTTATCCTGGATATACATCACCCTAAAGAGTATCTTATTAAGGAAGTAGTTCAGTCTCTTTCCTAATGTGCTGATCACTGCCCATCAGGCTTTAATACCTTCCAACAAATAGCTGAAACTACCCTCCAAAATGTATCTGATTTTGAAGAGGGAATCATCACTTCTCATCTTGAGGGAAAGCTCACCTAACAGGCATATGAGTAAGTAAATAGCTGACTGTGTTCAGGCCTAGGATGTGTTCTCAGATAACATCACTCGTATTCTCTATGAATGAATACTTTATATATTCTCTGGAGAATCATCTAATGAGCCCATGTAGGGTCCTTCCAAGTGAAACGTATAGCTCCGTAGGTTGAAGAATAGGATCTGATTTTCCTCAAAGGTTACCAGATGGGTGCTTAGTATTTTTAGGATAAGCTGTATATTCCCTTTTATTCTACCATATGTCTAAGACCCTATTCCTCATTCTGGGACCTCTGAGTTTTGCCCTGATTCAGTTGTTTGTTAAGCCTGAAGGGCTAGCCCCTGAGGCAGTGAGTATTCTCGCCATCACGGTTTGGATGGCTATTTGGTGGGTATCAGAAGCGGTACCTATAGCTATTACCTCCATACTTCCACTAGTCCTTTTTCCTGTAACAGGAGCCATGGATATGCGGGCTACTGCAGCTCCTTATTCTCGTCCTATCATTTATATTTTTATGGGAGGTTTTATGATAGCCTTAGCTATGGAGAAGTGGAACCTACATAGGCGAATTGCGCTTAGCATAATAGCTGCCGTGGGGACTAATATGAAGCAGATCGTGCTAGGCTTTGTACTGGCAGCGGGAATTCTATCCATGTGGATTTCCAATACCGCTACTACCGTCATGATGCTGCCTATAGGGTTAGCTATTGTAAGCCAGTTCATGGTATTAGGGAAGGACGCAGGCCTGACAGAGAAAGTATTGGATAATTTCTCCAAGGCCCTTATTCTGAGTATTGCCTACTGTGCTTCCATAGGAGGGATGGCTACCTTAGTGGGTACACCTACTAATTTGGTTTTTATTGGCTTTGTGGAGGAAACTTATCAGGCTGAGTTATCCTTTGCCAAATGGATGCTACTGGGCTTTCCCATCACAGTGATCCTATGGGGCGTTACCTGGTGGCACCTGACACATAATGCCTTCCCACTTAGTGGGAAACGGATAGCTGGAAGCAAGCAAATCATACAGGACCAGCTCAAAAAGCTGGGGCGTATTAGCTATGAAGAAAGGTGGGTGATGGGGGTATTTGCTACAGTAGCCTTTGCATGGATCAGCCGAAAATACATACTCAACCCTTTTCTCCCTGGTATTAATGATACCTCTATAGCCATGGCTGGAGCGGCAGTTTTATTTGTTATCCCTTCCAGTAAGAAAGGCCAATTTCTCATGGACTGGCCTACTGCCCTCAAACTACCATGGGGGGTATTACTGTTGTTTGGTGGAGCTTTTGCCGTAGCGGCTGGTTTTGACCAGACGGGACTAGCCCAGTGGATGGGAGAGAAGCTAAGCCTGATGAAGGGGACTCCCTACATAGCTGTACTGAGTGTGGTGGTGACCATGGTAAACTTTCTCACGGAAATTGCCCAGAATATGGCTACCTGTGCCCTTATGATGCCGGTGCTCTCTGAGCTTTCTATTAATTTGGGAGTACATCCTTATGCACTTATGGTATCCGCCACCATAGCGTCTTCTTGCGCTTTTATGTTGCCAGTGGCTACTGCGCCTAATGCTATTGTATTTGGGTCAGGAATGATAAAAATGAGGGATATGGTTAGAGCAGGCTTCCTGCTGAATGTACTCTCCATACTCATCATTATTCTCTTTTCATATTTTCTGCTTCCCTACATATGGGGCATAGAAGTGTATGAGCCCACAGGGGTATTTGCCAGGTGAGGCTGTTAACGGAAAATGTATGAACTAGAGAAAACGGTATCTCTAATTTGTGCCTTACGGCCTACAACTACAGGTAAGTATAGATAGCTCTGGTAATAACTGAGGCTGCCTGTAACTAACATCAATTTTGGTTACGTAAATACTTAATTTCCAGTGTTACTTCGCCTTCCGTCGGCCTTCCATATCAGCCCTGTGCCTTCCATATCAGCCCTGTGCCTTCCATATCAGCCCTGTGGACTCCATGTTGGCATTTGCCCCAACACGCTTTCACGCTTTATCCCCCCAACGCAACAGGCCACCCACGATCAATGGCGTGAAGGCCATTCCACCAAATACTTATCATTCCAAATAAGTCACTCAAATACATAAGTGGATGGTTATCACTGAGAATTATCCCAAACTCAGGTTACATAGACAGTCTCAGGATTTACTAGTCGAGCTCCTATGGTTAATTTACAACAGTAATCTGTTTATTGAGGGCTCTGAATTTTCCGCGAATTCTTCCGCCTTCTTCAGTTCCTTCTGTAAGCGGTACATCAGTAGATCTATCCATGAATAGGGTAGAAGTGCCTGTAGGGAGGTTGCCTAACTGGTCAGTACCCATCACAATGTCTGTTTCTCCTGCCCCTGTCTGTATAAATAGGGCATCATCTCCAAAAGTCCAGCTTCCTATGAACAGGCCTACCAGCTGATTTTCCTTCAAGGCAGTTCCTTCCCAGGTAATGCTGGAGGCAGATGACCTGGACAGGGTATCTAGATCTGTGGGAAATTGAATAGACTCGTATACAGGGACGGAATTAGTGTATACTTCCCCTATAGTGTTAGTATATACAAATGTCCCACCATCCACTCTGCCTGGAAACTCCCGCTGATGTCCCCCAAAGATTGGGCTGAAAGGAACTACTTCTCCGTTAAAAGTTACACTAGCTGGATCTGCCAGCTGTAGTAAGGACCCAGTAGGCCCTCCAAAGCGGTAGCGGGCTATGACCCAGGTCTTATCTGTATTACTGTTGTAAAACAGTTCATAATCCTGATAAATTCTGGCCTGATTCACGTCAGCAGAACTTTCTACATCACAAGCGGACCAAAAGGCTGCTAAGGCTAGCAGGGCCAGCAAGGGAAATTTCAAAATTTTCATGTTGGTTTCAGTTTGAAATAATGATTTGATCTAGCTAATCAGCTGTGCGGGTATCGTATGACTGGATACAATTTTGGATCTCTCATTGGATTTTTCCAATACTGAAATAGTGGTAGGTGTTATGAAAGTTATGGCACAATTCATGCCAAAAATGGATATTTCTAATTATAAATAAAATGATAAGCGTAACTCGTATCATTTAAAGGGTCTCTAAAGGGAAAAAAATGACGGCTTAACTTAGTTTTGTGGTTCTTAGCTAAGTGGGAGAATACCTATAAAAGTAGGCTTTTCTATATAGCTAAAGTCTAGCTTAGGTTGATGGTCAAGGGGAAGAGACTCACTCAATAAGCCTAAAGAATAAGCTAGTTATTCTCTTAAAAGGAAAGTACGCTCACTTGTTACAGGACTACAGGGATTACTTTCCCTCATATGAGGAGGTAGCTACTAAATAGTAAGTTCGCATGTTATCGTACAGTGAAAATCTGGTTTTTAGTATATCCGGGATAACTGCATCAGTTTGAAAGAGATCCTATTACCTCCAATGGATAATCTGTAGCAAAGATGTCTACCCCTTGATTACGTAGGTCTACATACACACTTCCCCCTTTTGACTGAGCTTGCTTATCAATATTCCCCATAGTTCCCATAATGGCGCATACCCCCTTAGCATGTATGTCCTCAAATAAGCTGTCATCAGACCTTCTGGTTCCGGTAAAAGCCACCATTTTCCTGAAGGGTATCCCACTCTCTTTGAATTTCTCCCATTCTTCCTGATTCCTGGCAGAAATGGAGAGTAAGACATCAGGGTTCAGCCTATGGATTTTCTTGGCGGCTCCTATGGAGTAAGTGATGACCACACAATAGGCTTCTGCACCTGCTTCTGCTATTTCATCTAATACCTGCTCATACGGTACTTCTCTTTTTATATCTACAAATAGGATGGTCTTTCCTTTGGCCCAGCTGAGGATTTCTGAGAATAGCGGAATTTCGTATTCTGTTAGGCTCCCATCATCGTTTATGAGCTTGAGATTATCCATCTCTTCCCATAGCAGATCAGTCCCTCTCCCACTTCCATCGGTGGTTCTGTCTATGCTGTTATCATGCATGAGATGAAGCACCCCATCTTTAGAGGTCTGTACATCCATTTCTATCATAACTGGCTTTTCTGATAGCATATGCTCAAAGGCCTCCAGGCAATTTTCAGGATAATCTTCAAAATGCCCTCCCCTGTGAGCAGAGATAGAATAGGCTCTTCCTGGAGAATAGGTAAAGTAAGCTTCTAAGTCTTCTACTGTGTTAAAATTAAAGGGAGCATCCATTCCCGGTTCCGGGGAGGATACCAAACCAGACTGGATCCCAGTGCTAGGGATTTGCTTACAAGCAAGTAAGCACACCAAAAATAATAATAGGAGGTGTATGGGTTTCTTCATATGTAGCGTTATTGAGTGGCAAACTATTACTTCCAATTTGCGTTTTTTTCTCTAAGGAATACAAGTTGTATTTAGAAGGGATTCTTCTAATTTTGAGTCTTAATTTTTCCTGTTGATATGTTGAAGACCCAGGACCTTCAATTTGGGTACGTAAAGGGACCCTCATTTATCTTTCCAGATATACATTGTGAAAAAGGAGATCATATACTAATTCTCGGGAAATCCGGAACAGGTAAAACTACTTTGTTACATTTATTGGGAGGATTATTGAAAGCACAGCAAGGGGCTATTCTGGTAGGAGATACTGATCTTACTGAGCTTTCAGCTAATAAGCTTGACCATTTCCGTGGAAAGCATATAAGCATCATCTTTCAGAAGTCTCATTTTGTGACCGCCTTAACCGTTAAGGATAATCTTAGGCTGGCCCAGTATTTGGCAGATGAAAAACAAGATATAGGGAGAATTCAGCATATCCTGGCGGAACTAGGGCTTGCGAATAAATTAGGGCAGAAGACCCATAAGCTGAGTGTAGGAGAACAGCAGCGGGTAGCCATAGCTAGGGCTGTGCTCAATCAGCCTGATATAATACTGGCAGATGAACCTACTTCTAGCCTGGATGATGAAAACTGTGAAGCAGTTATTCAGCTCCTGAAGGATCAGGCTTCTGCCGTCTCCGCTAATTTGGTTATTGTTACCCATGACCAGCGCTTAAAAGATGTATTCTCCAATCAAATAGTGCTATGAACCTATTCTCATTAAGTTGGAAGAATCTGGCTGCCAAACCTTTATCCACCGCATTGAGCTTAATCCTGCTAATGCTGGGAGTAAGTATTATTTCTCTCCTTCTCCTGCTAGATAAACAGCTTCAGAATACCTTTGATAAGAATGTGCGAGGGATAGATATGGTCGTAGGGGCTAAAGGTAGTCCCCTTCAGTTAATCCTGGCCAGCGTATATCATATAGATGCACCTACGGGAAATATTCCTTTGAAAGAGGCTAATATGCTAGTCCGGAATCCGCTGGTGGAGACAGCTATCCCATTAGCTTATGGGGATAACTTTAAAGGATATAGAATTCTAGGGACAGATACCAGCTATGTACATCATTATGAGGGGAAACTAGCTGAGGGAGAGCCATGGGATAAAGATTTTGAGGTGAACATAGGAAGCTTAGTAGCTAGCAGACTTGGCCTGGCAGTGGGCAGTAGTTTTTACGGTTCTCATGGTGTTAGTGGAGAAATGGCAGATGTCCATGATGAGAATGCCTATATAGTAAAAGGGATATTCGAACCTAGTGGAACGGTTCTGGATCAAATGATACTCACTAATGTCTCCAGCGTTTGGAGCATTCACGATCATGAAGGGGAAGATCATGAAGAGGAAGATTCAGATCACGAGGCAGAAGGGGAAGATCATGAAGGGGAAGGTTCAGATCACGAGGCAGAAGAGGAAGAAAAGGAAATAACTGCCCTCTTATTAAAATTTAGAAGTCCCTTAGGAAATGTAACCCTGCCTAGAATTATCAATGAGAACACTTCCATGCAAGCAGCCTTACCTGCCATAGAGGTTAATAGGCTGATAGGACTATTAGGGATAGGTATTGAGACTTTGCGTGCCTTAGCTATAGCCATTATTGTCATTTCTGGTATTAGTGTTTTTATTTCCCTATTTAATTCATTGAAGGATAGGAAGTATGAGCTAGCGCTTATGCGAACCATGGGTGCATCCAGAGGGAGATTATTCATTATGATTATACTGGAGGGGCTTATGTTGGCAATTCTAGGATTTATATTGGGCTATGTATTGAGTAGGATAGGGATGATGGTTATGCAAAACTTTGTGGCTACCACTTATAAATATGAGTTTACTTCTGTGGCATTTTTACCGGAAGAATGGCTTTTATTAGGAGTAACCTTACTAATAGGGCTATTGGCTGCAATCATTCCTGCCTTTCAAGCGTACAATACAGATATATCAGAAACATTAGCAGATGCATAGAGAGATCTTTATGACTTGCCTGAACTTACTAATGGGGATTTCTCTATTCTCTCAGGAACAGATTAACTGGGAGATTTTAGCAGATGTTACGTATGAGTATGAGTATGTAGAGGATTTTAATATTTGGCATGGAAAGCCTGAATTTGGTTCTACCGTCCAGGGATACGCAGATCAGGAAGTAGCTATCAGAGGATATGTAATTCCTTTGCAGATGAGTGGAGATGTATACGTTCTTTCTGCTGTACCTTACCAGTCCTGTTTTTTTTGTGGAGGGGCTGGCCAGGAAACAGTCATGGAGCTTAGGATGAAGTCAGATAAGTGGAAGTTACAAACAGATGAGTTACTTACTTTTACAGGAACGCTTAGGCTAAATGATAAAGAACTGGAAATGAGTTATATTTTGGAAGGTGCAGAACCTCTTTTCAATAAATGATATATGAGAATTCCTTTTTATCTGTTGACCCTTTTATTGTGTGGCTTAATGGCCTGTCAATCGGAGCAACAAACAGCACCTGAAGAGGTTGAGATTCCACCGGCAAATTTAGCCGGAGACATTTCAGGAGCTGGTGTGTATGAGGTGGAGGAAGTAGAGGTTCCCGTGGAAACGCCTCTGGTAGAGGAAACCCCTCCTTCCACAGAACTTAAGCCTGCCCTTAAGGGTGATAATGTGATTACCTGGAAGACGTTGGCTGATGTTGAGTTTACGGAGAAATACTATGAGGAGGCAGATGGCTATTTTTGGGCCCCAACTTTTGGAGAATCACTAAAACAACTAGAAGGGAATAAGGTCAAAATAGCTGGCTACGTTATTCCGATAGATGTAGGGATTTATGTTCTCTCTGCTAATACCTTCAGTGCTTGCTTTTTTTGTGGGCAGGCAGGACCAGAAACTATCCTGGAGCTGCAACTTAAACCGGGCCATAAAGAGTATATGACTGACGAGTGGGTGAGCTTTGAAGGGACCTTCCGACTTAATCAGGATGATATCAACCACCTCAACTATATCCTGGAAGGAGCTGTAGAAATAGATGAGTTATTGAGGAGTTTGGAATAAAGGGTGATCTTGAGTTAAGAGCCACTAGAACTATTCCCTCTTCCACTAGCTATCTGCTGTGCCTTCTGGAGTAGGTTCTCATATTTCTTCTTGCCAGCATATCTACTTCTCACACTAGCGGGTAGGTTGCTTGGATTAAAGCCATTTTTCACCGCATTATCCAATGCTTTGTAGAATTCTCTGTCCTCATTCTGCTTTCCGTACAGAATAGCCAAACTTGTGTAGGCCCTTTGGTTGACAGCCTTGGTATAGGCGTTGGTCTTTCTTCTATCAAACTTTTGGATCACTTTATTGAAGTCACGCTCAGCATCAGCGAACTGCCCTA
>JBCCLI010000162.1:0-13495 GCA_039026975.1 Bacteroidota bacterium
CTTCCCACAGGCGCTTCCTCATCAGAGGCTTCAATGTCTGACATATACCCAAACATTTCTAGCACCCACAGCCTCCCCTTCTCATCAAACTCTATTTCTACTGGTGCCTGAATGAGGGGTTCAGCTGCTACCAGGTCAGCGGTAAATCCTGGGGGAAGTTGGAATGTAGAAATACTCTTTTCTGAGGCAAGTGGCTCTGCTGAAGGAATATCTAAAGAAGTGGGTAGTGATGTTTGGAATTCATCATTTTCCCTATCCCCAAGGTAAACTTTCTTTTCTCCGCAGCCTGCCAAAAGAAGAGACAGTGCGGCTATCAAGCTCTTAGCCAAGTATGAATATGTAGGATTCTTTATTAACACTGTGCGAGTTACCCGTAGTTAGCCTGTTGAACAGCTGCCTATTTCTTCAAAATATTAGTATTACCTTATATGTACCTAGAGTAGGGTTCATTTGTTTTCTACTTTAAGGGATTTACCATTTTCAGATAGCTTTAAATTAACTTATTTCCTTAAGCGAAGCCTAACATCTATTTCAACTACTCTTATTAGCATTTACTATGAAGTTAGCAGGACTACTATTTATGAGCGTGATGACCATGTCTGTCTACAGTCATTCTCAGGAAGCTGTCAAAGTGATGAGCTTTAACATCCGCTACAATACTCCTAATGACGGCTTAAATGCCTGGCCTCACAGAAAGGAGATGGTCCGCAGTATGATCAGCTTTTACGAGGCCGATCTAGTAGGTGTGCAAGAGGCCCTATATGAGCAGCTTACTGACCTGACCTACCTCCTCCCCCAGTACGACTACCTAGGGGTAGGAAGAGACGATGGGAAAAAAGCAGGGGAATTTGCAGCCATCATATACAGAAAAAGTAGGCTTTCCGTACTAAGATCAGGCAACTTTTGGCTTTCTGAAACCCCTGAAATACCCTCTCTCGGCTGGGATGCTAATATTAAAAGGATAGCTAGCTGGGCTGTATTTAAGGATAAGTTCAGTGGAGAGGCTTTTTTCTATGTTAACACACACTATGACCATGAGGGGGTAAACGCTCGCTTAAACAGCTCTCACTTATTAAAACAGAAAGTACACGAACTGAATGAAGATAAACTTCCTGTCATTCTCACAGGAGACTTCAATATGCTCCCTTCTTCTACTCCCTATAGAGTCCTTACTTCTGATCAAGACCCCCAAAGTTTCAAGGATGCCAGAGTAATGAGCCTAGCTCCTCCCCATGGCCCATTCAGCACCTGGAGTGGATTCTCTTTTCCAGGAATAGGAGAACGTAGGATAGACTATATTTTTACCCAAGGGGAGGCAGCTGTACTGAACTATGCTACTCTTTCTGATTCATGGAGTGGGAAGTTCCCTTCTGACCACCTCCCAGTTCTAGCTAGTGTGCTCTTTCAGCCTATTACTCCTATTCCAGGACATGCCCATAATGACTATGAACATGCCAGGCCTTTATGGGAGGCCAGAGAGAATGGTTTTAGTAGCATAGAGGCAGATATCCACTTAATAGATGGCCAATTATACGTATACCACAATAAGCCCAGAAAGCCAGATCCTTCCAGAACGTTAGAGAATTTATATCTAAATCCGCTGGAAAAGCTCCTCAGTTTCCCTCCAAATTCTTTTTATCCTGCCCACAAATCACCTCTAATTCTTATGCTGGATGTAAAGACTGAAGCCAAAAGTACCTATCTAAGGGTAAAAGAATTGTTAAAACCTTATGCGTACTTATTGTGGTATAAAAAGGACGGTCTCCTGCACCTGGGACCTATCAGAATAATTTTATCTGGAAACATAGATAAGGTACTTATTACTCAGGATGAGCAGCCGTGGGTAGGGGTTGACGGCAGACCTGAGGACCTAGGCCAGGGGTGGAGTGCTGACCTTATGCCCGTTGTCAGTCAACATTTTGTGAAAGCCCTTTCATGGAATGGCAAGGGGGCACCCCCTGTTACAGCCGTTCAAAAACTACAGGAACTGGTAGCTGATACCCATGCAGAAGGAAAGCAACTTCGCCTATGGGCCAGCCCTGAAAGGCACGAAGTTTGGAAACTGTTATTGGAGAATAAAGTCGACTTTATTAACACGGATTTACTACCTGAATTCAAGGAATATTGGGAGAAATTTCTATCCGAAAGGATGTAATGTTTCCTTCAAAAAATTCTTTTAGCCAGGGAGAAAATCCGAACAAAAATCCCTAACATTCTGAAGTAATTAAAAATGTGTGATTTCTTCTAACTGGCAAAATGTCGTTTTCTTATGAGAATTTTTGAGTTGGAAACTGTGTTCCCTCAAGGTAAGTACAAGGGAAAAACGCTAGAAAATACCTTTGATGAAGATCCGACTTTCATTGAAGATTGCTTGCTCAATGATAAAACTTTTCTCCTGGCTGAGCGTGCCCTGCGAGAAATGAAGAAACTCAACCCTGAATTTGCTTTCTCTATGGACGCCCTGGAAAGCAATGATGTGAAATGGACACGCTATGACCTTCAGCGGGACAATGTATTTTTAGAAACTCCCTTAGCTGAAGACATAGAAGAAGACATAGATTTTGATAACTTGGATGCCTTTGAGGACTTTGATGTATTTTAGCTATTGGCTTAGTCCCTGTTATCTATTAATGTTTTTTCTCTATGCCCACACAGGTAGGTGTCCTAAAAAAAATGTCTACGAAGGAAGACTCTCCCATCCAGTATATACTGAAGCTGGGGGACTCTTCCATTATTATGAATGAGCTCGTAGGTACATCAGTAAAGCTACACCACACAGGAAAGATAAATTGTAGGATTTGTGGAAGGAAGCTCAAAAAAACATACGGCGAGGGCTTTTGCTATGATCACTTCATGAAAGCACCGGAAAATTCTCCCTGTATTATTAGACCTGAATTATGTGAGGGGCACATGGGGATAGGTAGAGATGTAGCATGGGAAGAGAAATACCACAATAAGCCACACATTGTTTACTTAGCAGTATCAAGCGGCATTAAGGTGGGCGTTACTCGCCAAGATCAGATCCCTACCAGATGGATAGACCAAGGCGCTTGGAAAGCCATTATCCTGGCAGAGGTACCTTACAGAAAATTAGCTGGTGAAATAGAAGTCAGTCTTAAAACCCACATATCAGATAAAACCAATTGGCAGAGGATGCTAAAAAATGAGCTGGCAGCCGACCTGGATCTCGTGGCCAAGAAAAAAGAATTAAGCTCCTTAGTCCCAGAAGGCTTCCAAAGCTACCTCAGTGAGAATGATCAAATCTGGGAACTTTCCTATCCTGTCAACCAGTACCCTCAGAAAGTAAAAAGCATTAATCTGCTCAAACAAGCAGATGCTGAGGCAGTTCTCATGGGAATAAAAGGTCAATACCTGATTTTTGATAACCAGCAGGTCATCAATATCAGGAAACACACAGGCTTTGAAGTGGAACTTAGCTGGTAGGGATATCCCTTCTTTCTAATGATCAAAATTTTTCATTCAGACAAATTTGTTCCTGAGCTACCTGAAGGGCATAAGTTTCCTATTCAGAAATATCAGCTCATTAGAGAACAGCTCCTGTATGAAGGCAGCGTACAAGCAGACCAATTAGTGGAGAGCCATGAAATCTCAGAAGAGGACATTCTCTTGGTTCATGAAGCCGACTACTGGAATAGGATGAAAACGCTCAGCTTAAGTCCCCGAGAAGTTAGGAGAATGGGCTTCCCCCAATCTCATCAGTTAGTGGAACGGTCCCGGAGAAGCTGTCAAGGGACCTTATCTGCTGCCCTATGGGCCAAAGATCACGGGCTAGGGATGAACATAGCTGGAGGCACTCACCATGCCTATCCAGATCATGGAGAAGGTTTTTGTTTACTAAATGATATAGCCATCAGCATTCGGCATCTCCAAAGGCATACTTACATTCAGAGAATACTCATCATAGACTTGGATGTACATCAGGGAAACGGGAACGCACATATCTTTCAGGATGATGTGGATGTCTTTACTTTCAGTATGCATGGAAAAGATAATTATCCCTTGAGAAAGGAACAGTCTGATCTGGATATAAACTTACCTACAGGCACCTCAGATAGTGCCTATCTGGACATTCTCACGAATTCTCTACAAGATGTCTTAGCCTCCTTTCAACCAGCGTTTATTTTCTTTCAGGCTGGGGTAGATGTCCTGGAGACTGATAAGCTAGGAAAGTTATCCCTCACCCTGGAAGGGCTTAAAAGAAGAGATCTCTTGGTGCTACATCTTTGTAAAAGGCAGGCTATCCCATTATGCGTATGCATAGGCGGAGGATATTCTGCTCGCTTGGCAGATACGGTAGCAGGTCATAGCCAGACATTCAGGTTAGCCATGGACATCTACAGCTAAGGGGGGATACCTACTCATCACGGCCAATTGAAAATCCTCTGCCTTTATTTATAAATATTTCGAAATTTTAGATATATTTAAATTGGTTTAGGGCATAAAATCCTAAAACCCGTATCTTCCCTTTCGAGTACCCTACGTGAGCTTCGTTCACTTTTTCAACCAACATCCACACCATGAACCGATACACCCAATATGGTCATACCCTATTGTTGATTCTGCTTTCTGCAGGCGTAGTCTATTTGATTTTTTTCAAAAAGAATAAAAACCTGGACAAAGCGCTGGAAAGAATAGATGAAGCCTCTGCAAGAATAGAGGTAGTTCAAGATAGCTTAACCATATCTACTAATAAGGTCAGGAATGTCCTCAGCGAGATGGAAACCACGAAAAGTTCCATTGATAGCCTTAGCAGCCTGAGAGCCAATCTCATATCTGATGTGAAAGCTGCTCTAAGAGAAAATAGGAGGGAAAGGAGAAAAATGGAAAAGGATCTGCTCAAGCTGGAAGAAGAACTCAATATGCTTCGTGCCTTTGCCCAAAAATATCAACCCTAAGTACTCGCCATGAAAATATATATCACACTCATCCTCCTTTACATTCTATCTAGTCAGGTGGTTTTTACGCAGGTCAGCAGATCCTCTGATACAGAAGGCACTCCTCCTGTAATGGTGTTTGACACCCTGGGTCAGCAGTTCATTATTACTCCTCCCAGGCTTTTGCAGAAAGGAGAAACCCTTACCATTGATAGCGATGACATGTACTTGATCAATAAGGATAGATATAAATTTTACAAAAGTTTACATCTATTTATTCGGGATAAAGCTAACCCATTGATTTTGAGAGATTATATAGGCAAGTATGAGGACGCTCTTAAGATCAACAGTGAAACCTTGGACTCTTTAGTAGTCTTACATACGCACACGGATAGTTTACTAAATGATGCTTATCAGTTTTCTAAGGAAAACCTAACTGCTGTTCAGAAAAGTCAGGAAGCCATTCAGGGAGAATTGACCCAGGTGAATGCTGACCTGGAGGCAACCAAAAAGTACATCAATAAATCTAAGTTCTGGACTAAGTTCACCATTTTCGGAGCAGCTTTAGGTGGGTTTCTAATAGGGGCATTTGTGAACTAGGGAAGTAGACGTACTTAATGGTGCTACATTTTTCTTGCTATAAGCCATTTCCCTGTATCAAAGATTGTCGGTTCAGATCATGATCTGAACCTAACAGCTCATCCTAAGACAAGGATAATTAAATACTTCATTTCATGGATAATAACCAGAAAATTATAGTACTACCACGTACTTAATGGGAGTTCTATCTGCGTAAGAGATTGAATCAGGGATATTGGGTCAAAAGAAGATATGATGCATGTAGAGATAAAATTCTCTTATAATAATGTTTAAGTAGGCATGATTAGGAAATCCCTCCGGGATGCCGATTTAGCTTTAATCTAGCTACTTCCCATTGTTGACTCAGCCAAGAATGAGGATTCAATGAGACGGCACCTGATGATACAAAATGAGAGGATATACCTGAATACCCTAAGAACTGCCTCACTAAGGTAGTCTTCCCTACCTGCCAAGGCCCGTATATCACCTGAATAGACTTCCTTTTCTCACCCAAAAGGCGTCTTTTCAGTCTGTCAATATGATGTCTTTGAAATCGAATTTACAAAAACTGGTGCAAGAGAACTCTCCTGTCCCCTAAAACTGTAACTGCACCCCAAAAAGTACTTGCCGTGGTGTGGTAAAACGGGCAGGATTAAAAGGAGGTATGCCATTATTAAGAGGATCAGGGAATAGAGGATCTCTAGCTTCCAGCGGTAAAGGATCTCCAAACTCATAGGCATCTCCAGTCACGCCATTCACTATGGCAGCAGATCTATAATTGGTGAGATTGGTAACCTCTACACTTAAGGAGAGGGTGGTAGGCCCAAGAGAAAAATCTCTGCTTAAGGTAGCATCCGTCCAAAACCAATAAGTCCCTACCTCATCAAAGGGCCTTTCATCTATACGCTCATACTCCGGCCTTCCTGTGAAATCATTTACCCTCACTAGCTGATAAGGGGTATACCTAAGGCCAGACTTCCAGGTAGAACTCACACTTAGGCGGAATCCTTTCAGGGGAAATCCCCCAATAAACACAGTAGAATCAGGGGTAAAGAGCGCCAACATCTTCACATCAAAGGGTCTGTCCCACGCCAAAAACTGCTCTTCTGTAGTATTCACAAACCCCTGCTGACGAATCTGTAGCTCAGATTCCCTGGCAGAATTAGACTTTCCGGTAGCTACACTGTAAGATCCTGAAATGCTTCCCATAAAGGAATTTCCAATTCTCTTAGTAAGGGCTACTTCTACTCCACGTATTCTGGCAAAGTCCTGGTTGATAGCAAAAGATTTCTCTACAAATCTCCCAGTGGGGTCTCTTACTTCTATTCTCCTCCTCACGATGTAGTCAAACTTATCATTATAAAAGGCGACCAGGGTTAATGCCAGATCACGGGTAAGTTGAGACTTAAGCCCTATTTCATATGAGACAGTAACTTCAGGATTGAGGTTAGGATTTCCCAGATTAGCCAGGAAGGACCTATCTTGAAAAACGGGGTCTAGTCCTGCATAGACAAAACGTGGGTGGGCTAAGCGCATAGCATGGCTGTAGTTAAAATACAGCACATTATTATCACTTACAGGAAAGGAAACATTAATTCTGGGTAACAGTCGAGCTTTCCATCTTCTGCCTAGTATGTTTACACTTTCCTCCCTATACTCATCCCTAACTACATCCAGTACTAATGCATCAGGATCTTCTACGGCATCATCTGCAAACCTCCCTGGTGCCCAATAATTAAAACGGGCCCCTAAGACTGCAATGATACCTTTATAGCGTATCTCATCCTGAAAGAAAAATCCACCTGTGGCAGGAGAAACTTTCCACACATCACTACTTCTCCCTAAGCTAGTAGAGGGAGTAGTTATGCTATCATTTATTTGGATAGGGGCTCCCACCCATGGCCTGATAACATCTATCCACTGATAGGTCTGCTCTTTATGTTCCCACCCAAAATTCACATAGTGAACTTTATTCTGGGAGAGGAAGGTGAATTTACTTTTTAAGGTATACTCTTGTACATAGTGATCATGCCAGAGCTGGGCAATTCCGCCATTATTTACTAAGCCTGGACCAGGAAAGACAAAGACGGTATCATCCAGGGGATTGAAGATTTCTACAGGGTCTGTTATGATAGACTGGGGATCCAGGATTCTGTCCACCGTTTCTGTACGGAAAGGCCTTGCATTTGCATCTGCACGTAAGTTTGTGAAAAGCCTGCCGCCTGATAATTCAAAGGTCCACTGTTCACCTAATACTCCTTTCAGGGTTAAGATGGATAGGTTTGACTTATGAGTATAGGTATTAGCCTGATCCATATCCAGGCTGAAACCATATTGAAAGCCAGGTGTAACTACTGCATCATTCCCTATAATCTGTAGGCTACGGGTACTCTGATTAATGTTTAGGCTGTGCTGATTCGTGAAGGTAAGTTTCCATCCTGGCTTTAAGTTATAGGCTAGTTTTAGGGTACCTGACCATCTATTATCCTGCCTGGGTGCCCATTGGGTTTCATCTTTCAGTAGAGAACTTCTCAACTGATCTGCTGTGAATCGGAAAAAGTTATCAGTCAGGAAGGCACTCCCGCCTACAAAAAACCTAAGCTTTTTCTTTATGATGGGTCCACTAATAGAAGCATCCAGCTGATCTGTATTCCAGCTTGGCCCCACATTTTTATTAAATCCCAGATTATCTCGCTGGTAGTCCAGGTTAAGGGAGAATTTATCTTCCCCTTCTTTGATACGCGTAAGTACCACACCAGCAGTCCCTGACCCAAACTCTACTCCACTCCCACCGGTAATGAGTTCTACATTTTGAACGGCTAGGGCATTTACGTCTACCCCAAAGCCTGTTCCTGCCAAGGGATCTTGTGCATTAATTCCGTCAATGAGATATTCTGTTTCATATACCCTCCCCCCTCTGATCTGAACACCATCTGGCGTTTCATTTACCCCTACCTGCATAGCTACGATTTCTTGCACATTCTTAACACCCATCTGGCTGATCTCTTCATCTGTGATCAATACCTGAGACTGGCCAGATTCCAGGTCTATGAGGGTGCGTTGTCCTACTATTTCCACTTCTCCCAAAGTCTGGACGCTGGAGTTCATATTAGCATTTAGCCTATTACTTCCAGCAGTGAGCCGGATCCCATTAAATACTTTTTCTGCATAGCCCACATAGGTAAACCTGATGGAATAATCTCCAGGCTTTATGCCTTCTATGGAGAAAGATCCATCTTCCCGGCTAAAAGCGCCTTTATACGTTCCGATAATAAATACGGTAGCTCCTGCCAGTGGTGCTCCTGTCTCAGCATCTGAAACAGTACCGGTTAAGGTAGAAGTTTGAGAAAGACTCCTAAAGGGAAGGAGTAGCACAACTAGGATTAGCCAAAGGGTACGAATCATGTGTGGAGATATACAGTTGAGGGTAAGACCATGTTTGAAATAAATAATTGTTAGATGATCATTTTAGATTAAGGGTTTTGACCAGCTGGTTTTATGAAGAATAGCGAGCTATTGTGAATAAAACCAGCGAAGTTCAGGTTCCTCAAGCCTAAATGATCAGCATAAATTAGCGTTTCAAACATGGTCTAAATATCGGGATGCTTCCCGAAGGTGCCAAAAGCTGTGTATCCCTAAATGGAATATTCTTAAGAAAACATGGACTTTTCTTAAGATAATACTACCCTTATGGGAGAATAATAAGGAAAATCCCACCTACAAAGGAAGGAAATTAACGTCGGGCTACTGATTAGTAGTTGAAATAGCCCCTGCCTCCATCATACCCTTGGTAAGATCAGTAGCCAGTTTTTCCAGATCTATCCCTAGCTTTTGTTTATTGATAGTCAGCACTTGCGTTTTCATATCTTCAGGTAGGTTCTCATATCCATGAAATGCACCCAGAATAGCACCTGTTACCGCCCCTACTGTATCATTATCTCTTCCGTAATTAGTTACAAAAGCCAGTGCTGTCTGAAAATCAAAGTTGGAGAATAAGAGAGCAGCCAGATTAATCATGTGGATTTCCCCTGCATGGAAGGGGTAGTCCTGGTTTCTTTGATCCAGTAACTCAAAGGCTTTCTGCATAGCGTCTCTCTCTCCTGGTGCAGCTCCTCTAGTCACCCCCTCTGAGCTATCTACTTTGGCTTGGCTGACCAAATATCGTACGTCTCGCCAAATTTTATAGCTGCTTCTCCCTACCAATCTACTTTCAAAGTATCCCTGCGGATCTACTTCTGATAAAACAGCCAATACAGATTGCTGCGTAGCATCCGGCATCATGGCCTCTGCCATCATAGCTGATGTGAGGGCCGTAATATCTCGTGCATATCCAAGGTCAAAAATGGATAGCTGATAGGCAGTCTCATATGCCTTTTCAGGCTGTCCGGGATAAGGAATTCCGAACATAGGAGAATATAATAGCCCTGCACATACCATTTCTCCACCGTAAAATCTGTGGAGGGCATTCATGTAGCTATCCATATCTTTATCTACATAGGGCTTAGCTACTACAGCCCATTCTTGTAACCATGCCATTCTTCTGACGCGTTCTTCTATAGGCTTCGGATCAAATGTATTTGTCCCCAATAGGTCATTCACTTCTTTTTCATACTGATCCGTAATATGCTTTGCAAAATGTCTTGGATTAGGACCTTTTTCTCTGTAAAGACTGGAAAACTCTTCTAACATGTACAGGCCCGTCAAATATTTCCAACGGGTATCATCTGTAGTGCCTCCTGCCTGTAGGTTCATCTCCCAGGTACCCTCAGGGGAAGCTTCTCTTACCATATCATCAAGATTTTGGACAAATCCATATTCTATCTGAATGCTGTTACGGGACCACATCTCAGTGGGTGCACCCATAGCATCCCCTATAGCAGAACCCACCAGGGCTCCCAACACTTTATCATATAAAGCATCTCTAGACATTTGTACATACGGTAAGGTAGCTAAGGTCAGGGAGTCAGGCTTCACAGCCATAATGGAAGGCTGATCATCTGGGAATCTACAAGAAGATAGGAGACCGAAAAGAATACAAATAGAAAAAATAAATCGCTTCATCTGTTATGTTAATTGGCCGGTCATCACCCATTTTTCTGCAAGTCTCATCATGGCTATTCTTTCTGACAAATCAGCCGCTAAGGGTAACTGGGCTACCCCTAATACTCTCCTTAAAATCTCCGTACCGGCAAATCCACTCAAAAGTTCTTCATCCACCTGCACAGAAGAAACGTAATAGCCAAGAATCCTGCTGATAGTTGACCGGTCCTGTTGGGATAAGATCATATGAGCAACTAACACGCCAAGATCAAATTCTGGTATTCCGGGGAAGCTAAATTCCGGATCTATGACCTTAAGGCCTGTAGAAGTCTTTAACCAACTCCCCGGATAAAAGTCTCCATGTACTAAAATAGGCCCATTAGAAAGGTAAATCTTGCCCAAACGGCTTATTTTTTCTTTAAGTACCTCATTTTGGCGGTAACCCCAGGACTCTTTCCCCAAACCTACAAGGATAGCATCAAGATCGAGTCCATTATCTTCCAAAAAGGGGAAATGGAAAATATGTTCATGATTCAGGACACGCATAGCCTGATTTTCTGGATACCCTTTCCCACTTACTTGATGAAGAGCAGCCAAGTAGGCAACCGTTTCCTTCAGGTCTATATCTGCTATTTCCGGTCCTGCCTGATACAATGGTAGGTAGTCTACCCCTTCTCCCAGATCTCCTAACATCATTAAAAAGTGTAGTGGAGAAGAGGCCAGAAGCTTAGGCGAATATGCACTTAAAGCTGGAATCTCGGAGATCTTATTAAAGTAAGTAGCTTCTACCTGATTTCGTTCAATGGGGGCTGCTATTTGGGGATACTTTTCTACCCAAGGCCTAGCCTGTTTCAGAATAAAACTCCTCTCCGTAGTCTTAATTCTCAGTACGAAATTCATATTGCCTTCACCGGGCTTTTCCACCCCCAGCAATTTTTCTCCGGGTAGTATCCACTCTCTTGCCATTAGGAAAGAGGTCAGTTCAGGCAGGTCTGTATCTAGAAAATATGATGTTGGATATTGTTGATGAAAAGCAGTTTTGAGTTGATTCATTCGTTTTGGCTTTACCGTTAGCAAAATACAAGCTTATTTATCAGGATTCTTGCTCTTTCTCATGAGAATCAGTAAGAATTTAGCTTACCTATCATAATCTAGAAGGTTTTCTACATACGTATGTCATGCAAAAGTCATATTGACAGGCCTTTACCTGCCCCCCCCTTAGCCCCTAGGGAGTCTAAGCAGTAACTTCTTCCACCCTTATTTTCCAATTCAATGGAGAAGAAATAGATAGAGAGGAATACCTATCTCCAGATAACCCACTCTTCCACAGGCATATTATTTGTGAGAATAGAGGAAGTAAATAGGCTGATGAAAAGAGAATGGGTTACATTTCTAGGAGAAGTGGTATACATACAAGCTAAAAATATCATATATTATCTTCTACATATTTTTAAGTCCCTTTCAACATGAGGCATTCTCACACTCAACAAAAGAAAGGATCTTTTAGCGTACTTGCGGGACTTACTCCCTATACAGGCCCATGGGGGAAAAGTGAGGTTCTTCATCTTCTTAGGAGAACCACCTTTGGAACCAGGAGAGCTGATGTAAATACGCTGTTGAGCCTAGACCTAGACGCTTCTTTAGATCTGCTGTTCACCCCTGAGCCTACGCCCGCTCCTCCTGTGAATGAATATCAGGAAGAGAGGGCTGACCCTGAAGTACCTTTAGGTCAGACATGGGTTAATGCTGCTTGGGTTGGGGATGATGGTGCTGTAGACTGGCTAAGAATGCGAACGCTCAAGAACTGGTGGAGCCAACAGATTTATGACCAGTCTTTAAGTATTCATCAAAAGCTTATCTTCTTCCTCCAGTCTTATGTCACTAATAATTACGGAGACAGTGGGAACCCACAGCTCTGTTATGGGCATTGGACCCTTTTCTTTAGCTCAGCCTTTGGGAGTTATAAAGAATTTATCAAGCAATACACCGTACTTCCGCTCACTTTACAGTACCTAAATGGAAATGTGAATAGGGTGGGCTCTCCAGATGAAAATTACGCACGGGAGTTACAGGAGCTGTTTACCATAGGAAAAGGACCCAACTCCAACTATACGGAACAAGACGTTAGGGAAGCAGCCAGGGTATTGACAGGTTGGACATATCCATGGCCACTAAACCAGACTCAGTTCCTGGCCTTCAATCATGATACGGGTGATAAACAATTTTCCTCCTTTTACGGGAATAGACTGATCTCAGGAAAATCTGGACAAGCAGGTAGAGATGAACTGGATGACCTGCTAGATATGATTTTTACTAATGAGGAATGCGCGCTATACCTAGCCAGGAGAATTTACACCTTCTTTGTGTTTCCAGAAATTTCAGAGGCCATTGAGCAGGATATCATTACGCCACTAGCAGACCTGATTAGAACCAATGACTATCAACTCGCTGTAGCAATTAGAACGCTACTGGGAAGTGAGCACTTCTTTGAACAAAGAAACAGAGGGGTCATCATTAAATCTCCTGTGGACTTTATACTGGGAACTTTCAGAACCTGTGAGGTAAAATATCCCAATAATTACCAGTCTCTTTATGAGAAATTTCAGACAGAGACAGGTCCTATCTGGTTAATGAGTGAGATGGGGATAAACCTGGGAGATGCTCCCTCTGTGGCGGGATGGCCCGCTTACTATCAGGTGCCTACATTTGACAGAAACTGGGCTACTGCGAATACTATAGCCGTGAGAGCCCTGCGAACAGACTCCCTTGTCTACTGGGGATTTTGGACACCAGGGAAGTTATTAAACGTAAATGTACTTGAGTTTGCAGCTACCTTTGAACATACTGCTTACCCCAATCTATTTGTGGAAGAGGTACTGGAATTTTTGCTAGGCTATTATGATCCTTCTCCAGTCCTGTTAGAAGATCTCAAAAATATTCTCCTATCAGGACAGGCTAATGACGCTTACTGGACTAATGCA
>JBCCLI010000163.1:0-13343 GCA_039026975.1 Bacteroidota bacterium
GTCATCTAACATCCACTTGGCATAATCTTCTTTCTTGACAGTAGGAGGACTAGCAAAGAGAGCAGAATAAAAGGATACTGACTTTTGTAGGTCCTCTACCTTAATATTTACGTGTAATCTTTTCATGAGAATTTGTTGATTATTTTACCTGATGACGCTCCCACTTCCTTAAAGATGCATCAAAATAACACTAAGTTGATACTTTTTGATAGTATCGCTCGCCAATAATCCACCTACCTTTATTAAGCCTTAAATTTTTCAACTTATACGTAAGCTTAGACTTAACCTTAAAAATGAAAATAGCTGTAACTGCCGCTAGTGGTCAACTTGGCTCTGCCATAGTGAAAGCCCTCAAGGAGCTAGCGGGTCCTGAATCAGTCATTGCCATGGCCAGAACTCCCTCCAAAGCAAAATACCTAGGGGTAGCAGTGAGAAGGGGGGATTACAATGAAAAAGCCTCCTTTCTGGTATCTCTCCAAGGGATAGATACCGTTCTCCTATTATCTGCTAATGGAGATCCGGCCAGCAGAATTCAGCAACACAGAAATGTCATAGACGCTGCCCAGGAATGTGGAGTTAGCAAAATCGTCTACACCAGCATAGTGGGTACTTCAGAAGGGTCCCACTTTTCTCCCGTAGTAGCCAGCAACAGGCAAACGGAACAGGATATCCAACATTCAGGTATGAACTGGGCTATAGGGAGAAATGGCATCTACCTGGAACCAGACCTGGAGTACCTGGAACAGTATGTAAAAGAAGGAGGGATAACTAATTCTGCCGGAGAAGGGAGATGTGCTTACACCAGCCGGCCTGAATTAGGACATGCGTATGCTAAACTGCTTACTGAAGACCAGCATAACGGAGGCATATATAATTTGGTGGGGACAGCCATCACACAGTCTGAGCTAGCCGATCATATGAATAGGGCTTTTGGGGTAACCTTATCTTACCAGGCAGTAACTCCTGATGCCTACACAGCGGAACGGAAAGAAAACCTGGGAGAATTCTTAGGGACAGTTATTGGGGGTATTTATCATAGTATGCATGATGGAGCATTTGAGGTGGCATCAGATTATGAAACTATCACAGGAAGGCCACATAAATCTGTGGCGGAAATGATTAGTGATTTTCAACAGAGGTAGGGCTAAGGTCCCTTATTGTTTATATACTACGTCTTCAATACATTCATGAGACTATTCGGGTAATTCTCCTGAGTAGTCATTCCTATTTATTGAGAATTACCATGAGTTTTGCCCCATTTAATGTTAAGTGTTACGAAAAGCTGTATCCACACTTTCAATATCTGTTTGAAGAAGATCTCATACATGAATTTTGTAAATATGGCCAAACCCGTACGTTCAAGGCAGGGGAAATTCTCATGGATATAGGGCAGTTGATTAAGCATATGCCCCTCATCATTTCAGGCTCAGTAAAAATCATGCGAGAAGACCAGGAAGGAAAGGAGCTTCTTCTCTACTACCTGGAACTAGGGGATACCTGTGCTGTAACCCTCAACTGCTGTACCCGACAAACGAAAAGTACCATCAGGGCTACTTGTGAAGAAGATTCGGAAATACTCTTCATAGGAGTAGAGAAAATGGAAGAGTGGATGATAGCCTATAAAAGCTGGAGAAACTTTGTATTGGAGAGTTTCAATGGTAGACTGAATGAAATGTTAGAAGCTATAGACCAACTGGCTTTTCATAATATGGAAGAACGGCTGTATAAATACCTAAAAGATAAGGTAATGGTCAGCAAGAGTTCTGACTTACATATCACCCACCATCAAATAGCCCAGGAGCTAAACTCCTCCAGGGTAGTCATCAGCAGGCTGATGAAAAAGCTGGAAACTCATGGTAAGATTCTTCAAAGCAGAAACAAGGTAAGTCTACCTGAATACCAATAGGGCTACCAACACTTTATGTAACTCAAGTGACCCAGCCTCTGAATGTAGCTGTTTATCTTTACTCAGTTTTTAAGATAAAATAGGAAAAAGTATGTTGGAGTTTCTGTATGGGCCATGGCCCTGGTATGTGGCAGGTCCACTCATAGCCTTGACTATGTTTCTACTGATTTACTTCGGGAATGAGTTTGGCGTCTCAGGTAATCTTAGAACCATCTGCTCCTTGTCAGGTGGCGGGAAGGCTGCCGCCTTTTTTAGGTTCGACTGGAAAAAACAAATATGGAACCTCGTTTTTGTGGGGGGTACCGTAATAGGCGGATTCATAGCTTCCCGTTTTCTGACTTCGTCTGAACAGATAGCCTTAAACCCCAAAACTGTTAGTAGGTTAAGCATGCTTGGTTTCCAGGAAGTTGGCCATCAGTTTCTTCCTACAGAGATATTTGGCATGGAAGCCCTAAGCTCAATGGGAGGATTTCTTATTCTCATAGGAGGTGGATTCTTAGTAGGTTTTGGTACTAGATATGCCGGAGGCTGTACTTCTGGTCATGCTATTAGCGGGTTAAGTAATCTCCAGATCCCTTCCCTGATCAGTGTAATAGGCTTTTTTATTGGGGGGCTTATCATGGTTCATCTAATTATGCCCTTTCTTTTCTAAGTGCACGCATGAGTAAGTATATCAAACATCTTCTCTTAGGCACTTTCTTTGGGATTGTGCTCGCCAAGGCAGAGATCATTTCCTGGTTCAGAATCTATGAGATGTTCCGCTTTGAGTCTTTTCATATGTACGGGGTGATAGGATCAGCCGTAATTTTGGGGGTAATAGGGATACAGGTAATCAAAAGAAGTAAGCTCAAAGACCTTTATGGGAATGTCATTCAGATATCCGATAAGCATGCTAGTATTACCCGGTATCTGGTAGGAGGGACACTATTTGGCTTGGGATGGGCACTAGCTGGTGCCTGTCCAGGCCCTATGTTTATTCTTCTGGGCTATGGCTATCTAAGCATCATTGTCGTGATTATTGGCGCCCTATTAGGTACATTCGTTTACGGATTAGTAAGGGATAAGCTCCCTCATTAACTTCTTGTATTATGAAAACCTACTTCCCCTTTCTCTCCTGGATTCCTGCTTATAAACGTGAGAATCTCAGCGGGGATATAAGTGCAGGGCTGACGGTAGGGATTATGCTCATACCGCAGGGGATGGCTTATGCTATGTTAGCGGGGTTGCCTCCTATCTATGGCTTGTATGCTTCTACCCTCCCCCTGATCGTGTATGCCCTATTCGGGACTTCCCCTCAGTTAGCAGTAGGACCAGTAGCTATGGACTCTCTTCTGGTGGCTAGCGGGGTGAGTACCCTGGCAGATCCGGGTTCAGAGCAGTACATTTCTCTAGTTATTTTATTGGCTTTGATGGTAGGTATTATCCAGTTAAGCATGGGCCTACTCCGACTGGGCTTTCTAGTGAACTTCCTATCCCACCCTGTGTTAGCAGGCTTTACTTCTGCCGCTGCCCTTATCATAGCTTCCAGTCAGCTTACCCACTTATTAGGGGTAGATATTCCCCGCCTAAAGGTTCATGAAACCCTCCTCCTGGTGGGGCAAAAAGCAGGAGCGATCAATCTCCCTACCCTCCTCCTTGGCCTACTAGGAATAGGCATTCTCCTGTTTCTTAAGAAACTGAAAAAGAGAATTCCTGGCCCTTTGGTCATCGTTATCATGGGAATTCTCCTTGTCTACGGCCTTAGCTTGTCAGAGCAGGGTGTAAAAATAGTAGCAGACATACCTGCCGGGCTTCCTTCTATCAGTACCCCCAACATCCATTTGGAGAATGCTCGCCAACTGATTCCCATAGCATTCACCATAGCCTTTATCGGGTTTATGGAATCCATAGCTATTTCCAAAGCCCTGGAGAATAAACATAAGACCCATGAAGTGAAACCCAACCAGGAACTAATTGCCTTGGGACTGGCTAATTCATTAGGTTCCTTCCTGAAATCCTTTCCAGTGACCGGTGGGTTTTCGCGTTCCGCTGTTAATGCGCAGGCAGGTGCTAACAGTGGCTTGGCTTCCCTTATCAGTGCTGGTGTCATTATCCTTACCCTTCTCTTTTTAACCCCTCTATTTTACTACCTCCCCAAAGCAGTATTAGCCGCCATCATCATGGCTGCCGTACTAGGCCTGGTGAATATTAAGGAGGCCATACACTTATGGAAAACGGACAAGCGGGACTTTTTCCTCTTCCTGTTCACTGCTACAGCTACTTTAGTATTGGGCATCAAGGAAGGCATTATGCTGGGGGTAGCACTATCTATTTTTATGGTCATCTACAGAATCTCTTATCCTCATATTGCCATTCTGGGGAGGATCCCTCAGAGTAATGACTACCGAAACATCCATAGATTTGATAAGCTGACTACCTACCAACACATCTTTATTTTCAGATTTGATGCTCAATTGTATTTTGCCAATACCGCCTACTTTAAAAACTTTTTACTTTCTAATACTCAAGCTAATCCCGACATCAAGCATGTGATTTTGGATGCAAGCGCTATCAATACCATTGATTCCAGCGCCATCAATATGCTTCAGGATGTGATGGCAAGCCTACAGCAGGAAGGAATCACTTTATATATGGTAGAGGTAAAGGGTCCTATCAGAGATACGTTAACTAAAAATGGCATTCTTCAGGAAGAAAACCGAGAGCTATTCTTTATGACGGTACAAAACGCAGTAGATTATATAGAAGAAGGGGTGGTGAAAAATAAAGAAACCTATATTTTACAAAGCAATCATTCATAAAGTAACAATGGTTACTTTTATCTTTGTCTTATGCTCGTACATTAAGATAAATCAGGTATAGACATAGTATTAAGATTTCTAATCATGCAGATAGAACAAATATATACAGGTTGTCTCGCACAGGGCGCTTACTACATAGAAAGTCAGGGAGAGGTAGCCATCATTGATCCGTTGAGAGAAGTTCAGCCTTACATGGATAGAGCCGAAAAGAATGGAGCCAAAATCAAGTATATTCTGGAGACACACTTCCATGCTGATTTTGTAAGTGGACATGTCACCCTTTCTCAGAAAACAGGAGCCCCCATCATTTACGGCCCCAATGCCAATCCTTCCTTTGACTGCATAGTGGCTGAAGATGGACAAGAGTTCAAGGTAGGAGCACTAACTATAAAGGTGCTACATACGCCTGGGCATACTATGGAGAGTACCACATATTTACTAAAGGATAAGAACGGAAAAGATCATGCTATTTTCTCTGGAGATACCCTCTTCCTGGGAGATGTAGGTCGTCCAGATCTGGCGCAGAAAGCGGCTGACATGACACAGGAAGACCTAGCAGGTACGCTATTTGACAGCCTGAGAACCAAGATCATGCCCTTGGCAGATGATGTAACTGTCTATCCGGCGCATGGTGCTGGATCTGCCTGTGGAAAAAATATGATGAAAGAAACCGTTGACAGCTTGGGCAATCAGAAGAAAATGAACTACGCCCTCAGAGCTGACATGACCAAGGAAGAGTTCATAAAAGAGGTAACCGACGGACTTCTTCCTCCGCCAGCCTACTTCCCGCTAAATGTCAAATTGAATAAGGAAGGTTATGAAGACATAGATACTGTCCTCAAGAAAGGAAGCCACGCCCTAAGCCCTGAAGAGTTTGAGCTGGCCGCTAATGAGACAGGAGCGGTGGTTCTGGATATACGTCATCAAGAAGATTTTATCGCTGGTCATATACCCCAGTCTATTTTCATAGGATTACATGGCAGCTTTGCGCCTTGGGTAGGTGCGCTCATAAAGGATACTCAACACCCCATCCTCTTGGTTATACCTGAAGGAAAAATAGAAGAGGCCGTAACCCGCCTGTCAAGAGTAGGTTTTGACAATACTATCGGCTATTTGGAAGGAGGGTTTCAGGCCTGGGAAGCAGCAGGAAAGGAGAAAGATACTTTGATGTCTATCTCAGCAGAAAGGCTGGCAGAACTGAAAAGAGGAAATCCTTCTCTCCCCATAGTGGATGTGAGAAAGGTAACAGAATTTCAAGCAGAGCATATAGATGGCGCTGAGAACTTCCCCCTCAGCTTTATCAATGACCACTTAGCCAGCATAGTGAATAAAGACACTTTTTACGTTCACTGCGCAGGAGGATACAGATCTGTGATTGCAGCGTCTATTCTCAAGGCCAGAGGTATACATCAGGTAGTGGATGTAGCAGGTGGATTTAAAGCCATGCAGCAGACGGATCTTCCCATGACAGATTATGTGTGTCCGACTACTTTGAATTAGGGATTAGAGAAAGTAATAATATTGAGCTCCCACTCTGGTTATCAGATTGGGAGCTTCACTTTTTTCGAGAATTATTCACGCAAAGACGCATAGAGGAGAAGAATTGGTAAGTCTTCTCTTCTTAATTCTTCATAACTATCTTCAACTCATCCAGCACACTCATATCCTCTATGGTAGAAGGGGGATTAAACGGCTTTCCATCTGCTATGGCGCGGATAATTTTTCGGAGAATCTTTCCAGAACGGGTTTTAGGGAGCCGCTGAACCAGCATGGCTTTTTTGAAAGAAGCAACTGGACCGATCCTATTTCTTACCATCTGAATCAGTTCTTTCTCCAGCTCTTCTTCCGCTATGTCTGTGCCACTCTTTAGTACCACATAGCCCACTGGGACCTGACCTTTCAGTTCGTCAGCCACTCCCACCACCGCACACTCAGCTACGGCTCCATGGGAAGCCACTACTTCTTCCATCTCAGCGGTAGATAGCCTGTGGCCTGCCACATTAATGATATCGTCTATTCTCCCAGTAATAAATACGTACCCATCCTCATCTATGTAGCCCCCATCACCGGAGAAGTAGTATCCAGGAAATGGAGATAAGTAGGAACTGATAAACCTTTCTGTGTCTTGCCATAAGGTAGGCAGGCATCCGGGGGCTAAGGGTAACTTAATGGCTACGGCTCCTTCTTTCCCGGCAGCTAGCTCTTGCCCTTCTTCTCCGAGAATATGGATAGAATATCCAAATACCGCCTTCCCCGCAGATCCTGGCTTAGGCTCAAATAGTCCTATTCCTGCCGGATTAGCCAGCATAGGCCAGCCTGATTCTGTTTGCCACCAATGGTCTATAACAGGAACCCGTAGTAGCGCATGAACCCATTTATAGGTAGCTACATCTGTACGTTCGCCAGCGAGAAAGAGATACTTCAGAGAGGAGGTATCATACATAGCGTGAAGAGAACCAGCAGAGTCCTCCTTTTTAATGGCCCTAATGGCAGTAGGAGCTGTAAATAGCACTTTTACCTTGTACTCATGTATCATTCTCCAGAAAGTGCCTGCATCAGGCGTTTTTATGGGCTTCCCTTCAAAGAGAATGGTAGTACACCCTGAAATGAGGGGTGCATATACGATGTAGCTATGTCCCACTACCCAGCCTACGTCTGAGGCTGCCCAGTACACATCTCCCGCCTTTACTCCATAGATTTTTTCCATACTCATACGCAGGGCCACAGCATGACCTCCATTATCTCTAACTATACCCTTAGGCTGTCCAGTAGTACCGGAAGTATAGAGAATGTACAGGGGATCTGTGGCATCAACTGTTTCCCAACTCACGGGCGTGGCTTGATCTACTAGCTCTTGCCAACCCCAGTCTCTGCCCTCTTGCATCTCAGCCTTTATCATTTCTCGTTGGTAGACTACTACGGCCATGGGCTGATGGGTGGCCTCTTCCAGGGCCTGGTCTATAATAGGCTTATAAGGCACAATCCTATTTATTTCTTTCCCTCCACTAGCAGCCAGAATTACCTTAGGCTGTGCATCATCTATGCGAATGGCCAGCTCATGGGCAGCAAATCCCCCAAATACCACAGAGTGTACAGCCCCTATCCTGGCACAGGCTAGCATAGCAAAAACCACAGGCGGGATCATGGGCATATAAATGACTACTCTATCACCTTTCTTCACCTGAAGACGAGTAAGCACCCCTGCAAAATGAGCTACTTCTTTCTGAAGCTCTTTGTAGGTGTAAGAAGCTTTTTTTCCGGTAACCGGAGAATCATAAATCAACGCTAGCTGATCCCCCCTACCATTTTCTACATGGTAATCTACAGCCAGATAGCAAGTATTCATTTTCCCTCCCTGGTACCATCTGTATAGTCCCTCTTCATTTTGGCTCAGTGCTTGCTTAGGTGCCTCGAACCAATGGATTTGTTCAGCTTGTGCCATCCAAAATGCTTCTGGATTTTCAAGGCTGGCTGCATAGAGTTTAGCGTAGTCCATAGAAGAAATAATTAAGAGCGGAAACTAAATGAATATCTCTAAATATAGATTATTTCAATCAATTAAAATGATTCTTACATAGGAAAGCGTATCTATGGTCCTAATTCCAGGAATATGTCCTGAAGGTAATTCTTTCCCATATTTACCTATAAATGTCTCCCACTCTTAGAGAAAACGGAAAAGTCTTATGCCTAGACCCAAGAGTAAAGAAGGGCTCCTCATAGCAAAAAGAGAGAATTACCAAAAGCTCATGGTACTGGTAGATTCCTATTCTCCAAAAGAACAGGAGAAAGATTTCCCTCCAGGAACTCTAAATAGAAATATTCGAGATGTATTTGGACACCTCTATCACTGGCAAATTCTTTTTGTAGGATGGTATACTACGGGTATGAAGGGTGAAAATCCGAACATACCCGCCAAAGGATATAACTGGCGGGAAACTCCAGACTTAAATATCCTTATCCAACAAACCTATGCAGGTATCCCTCTATCAGAGATGAGGCCTACCTTACATACCTCCCATCTGAATATTTCAGCTATCATAAACGCTCATTCCCAGGAAGAGCTATTTACCAGAAAATATTTTAACTGGACGGGAAGTAATTCCCTGGCAGCCTACATTACAGGAGCCACTTCAAGTCATTATGCGTGGGCTCATAAACTGATCAAAAAATGTAAAAAGCCCAATTAGCCAGCTGATAGAATTGGCATACCCTTTCCAGTTTATTTTTTTTTCGCATGAAGCTTCCTATTATAGAACTGCAAAAGAAAAAGCATTTATGGAAGCCTCAGCGGCACTTACACTATTTCCTGATTTAGCAAGGGTAACACAGCTAGCTCAGGATATCATCTCTACCTGTTCCATACATACCTTCAGTAAGGGGGATATTATTCTTACAGAAGGAGGGTATGTACACCATATTCCCATGGTAGTAAAGGGACTGGTGAAAGTATACAAAGAAGATGGGGAAGGAAATGAACTTCTCCTCTACTACATACAGAAGGGGGAGAGCTGTATTATGTCTGCCACCTCCTGTGTGCAAAACGAGAGGAGCAGCGTCAAGGCCGTCATTGAAGAAGATGCGGAAATTCTCCTCATCCCAGCAGAGAAAGCCCTAGCTTACGGGAGGGACTACCCTATATGGAATACATTTTTCTTCGGACTGTTTAATCAGAAGTATGAAGAATTACTACATGTGATAGGCATACTCACCTTCAGCAATAAGGAAACCCGACTGATAGACCATCTCAAAAAAACTGCTAAGTTAACAGGCAGTCAAACCCTCACCCTTACCCACCAAAATATAGCAGATGACCTGGGATCTAGCCGAGAAGTCATTTCCCGATTACTTAAAAAATTGGAGAAAGAAGAAGTTCTTCAGCTTGGCCACGGACAAATTACCCTGCTGTCCTAAAAACGCGTTCTAATCCTAAAAGTAAAATCTATTTTTCTACCCTAAATGATCCAACTAGTAACTCCCTCAAATATCAAAAGCCTCCAGACCATTTGTCATACTGCATATACAGAACACTTTGGTAACCATTGGGAAGAAGGTGGATTGGACATTTACCTGAAGGAAGAGTTTAACCTGGAAAGACTACAAAAGGAGGTTACACACCCTTCCAAAGCTTACTACTTTATCCAGGATGGAGAAGATAAGGTAGGCTTTATCAAAATTAACTTTCAGGCAGAGCTAGCGCTTTTTCCTCAAGCTACCTGCTGTGAACTTGAGAAAATATATATACTCCCTGATCAGGCAGGAAGGGGAATAGGGAAGAGAGCTCTACAAGAAATCATCAATATCTGTAGAGAGAAAGCGAGTAAGGCCATTTTTCTTTATGTCATTGATACGAATGAAGCTGCCAGGCTTTTCTATGTTAAACTTGGCTTTAAACAAAACGGTACGGGTAGGCTGAATGCCCCCTTATTTAAAGAGGAACTAAGAGGCATGTATAGGATGATACTAACCTTATCATAGTATATTCACATTACATAATGATATCCAACCTTATGCCACCGGACTATGTAAGCATACAAAACGGATACACATGAGTTCAGGGTAGCTTGTCGACTTTGAACGCAATACAATTAGCAAACACCACTTCCCTGAAAGTCAATCATATTCCTCTTTATGAAAGCATCTATTATTACCTCTTTCCTCCTCTTCATACCAAGCTTACTGCTTGTAGGGCAGACGCAAGTTACATTTGTACTAGAGGAACAACCATCAGAACACAGTAAATACATAGGCATACGTGGGGATACGCCTCCCCTGAGTTGGGATAAAACTATTCACATCCCCAAAACTGATGAGGGGTATAAGATTACTTTAGAATTTTCTCCCACTAGCCAGGAGATAGCATTTAAGTTTGTGCAAGATCATGCAGAGAACTTAGTATGGGAGAATCTCCAAAACAGAAGTCTTAAGATTTATCCCGATTCATCTATCATATCTACTTACCAATGGAATCAGGAACAGGTGGTGGAGGTCTCCTCCCTACCCAAAATTCCTTCTTCTGCGCTGCTGGAAGATTTTGAGCTAATTAAAACCATGGTGCTGGAAGTCCATCCAGGCACTTACAGATACAATTCTCACGAACAAATAGCACAAGCCCTGGAGGAACTCTATAGTAAGTTTAAGCAGCCTTTAACCTACGGAGAAGCCTATTTAGCTATCTCCAAGTTGACGGCTACTCTAGCCTGTGGGCACACCAAAGCCGGTTTTAACAACCAACTCCCCCTCATCAACTCCCTCATTCATTATCAACAAGATAAAGTACCCTTCACCTTTAAGTGGGTAGGAGACCACATGATTCTCACGCATAATGCTTCTAAGGAAGATATACTGAGGAGAGGTACTTCCATTCTCAGTATGAATGGCGTTCCGGTTAAAGACATTAGGGAGCGCTTACTCCCCTACATAGGTGCTGATGGCGCTACGGATGGTACCAGAGTTTATAAGTTAGCCGTAAATGGGTATGACTTCCGATATAACGCTTTTGACATATTCTATCCATTGCTATTTCCTCCTAAGGGAGACTCCTTAGCTCTAACCATCCAATCCTTTGGGGAATCATCTAGCAGAGACGTTCAGGTAGCTTGGATAGGCAGAGAGGAACGTAGCCAGATTCTCAAAGAGAGATATCATGACTTCCCTGCCACCAGGGATGATATGTGGAAGTTTCAGATGGTAGATGATAGCATAGGGGTGCTTAGCATGAACTCCTTTGGCTTATATGGCTGGAAGGCTATGACACTGGATTACAAAAAATTTCTGGCAGAAACATTTAAGGAACTCCGTGAGCAGTCCGTTCCTCATCTCATCCTTGACATCCGTGAAAATACAGGCGGTAATGATGAGATGGCAGTAGAATTATTCAGCTACCTTGTCCCATATAGTATGAGCTTTGAGCGAGAAGGCAGAACTCGATATACATCATTTCCCTCTTCCCTTAGGCCTTTTATCCAAAGCTGGGGAGATAATCCCTGGTATTATAAACTTTCTCCTAAGGATAGCCTCCCTACTCAAGGCTATTATATTTTCAAGGAGAACTTCACACAACAGACTGTCAAAAGCGATAAAAAACCCTATAAAGGAAAGGTTTACTTACTAAGCAGTGCAGCTAATGAATCCCTCGCCTTTTATACCGCCTACCGCTTCCAGCTCCAGGAAAGAGGACTTATCATAGGTCAGGAAACAGGTGGAAATTTGAATGATATTAATGGGGGACAGATCCTATTTCTTCGATTACCTAGCTCCAAGATAGAAATTGATTTTCCGGTCATGGGGGGATTTAGCCTCCCCGCCAAGCCCAACTCAGGTGTCATCCCTGACATTAGCATTCCTAAAAGCAGGGAGGATATAGCCAATGGGATAGACACTGAGCTAGCAGCAACCTTGGCGCTAATACGTGCTGGTAAGTAATAGATCAGCATGTACTCCCACAGCTTTCCATACTCCCAATAGGTATGAGGGAGAAGCTTTTGATTTAGTGCTTTCTATTACGCATTTTCTCGACAAAAGGCACTGGAATCTCAATTTCTTATCCTTACTTCCATTCATCATCTTTCCCTTATGAAAAATATCATTGGTCTGATTCTCAGTCTACAGGTAATCACTTCCTGCATACAGCCTCCCCAGGAGGAAAAAACACCCTCAGGATGGCAAGCCGTTTATAAGCATGATGAAGACGGCCTGAGGGTAGCTGGTAGCATAGACACACTTATCCAAGGCATTAGGAAAGGGTATGATGTACGGGTAGGATGGGGCTGGCACAGGACATTATCTGATCCTGAACGGATAGCTCAGATTGGAGATTCCAGCTTAAGTATAGAGCATATGGCTGAGCCCGTCTTCCTTACTATTATTCAGGAAAAGGATGTATCTGTAGTCATAGATTCCCATCCCCTTTTAAGCAGCTATTTTACTGTGGAAGGCCAAACCTTTAGGGAGGGAGGGCATATCTGGCAATGTGTGTTAACTACCCAGGGAACCTTTAACGCTAAAGTATTTAACAGGGCTACCGGAGAACTTATGCAGGACTGGCCCCAGACGCACAGGATGACCTGGTTTCTGGATTATCCCATTCATTCCTCAGGAGGGACTGTTAAACTATATGAGTAAATGTCTTACTAAGGATGGCCTGATCTAATGATTATAAAACATATTTTACCCCTTCTATTTTCTTATCTACTCTTTCTCATAAGTAGCTGCCAGTCTCCTTCCCACGAAGTGGGAAAAGGAAACCAGGTAGTTCCCTCTCCCGCTTTAAGGATAGAAGAATCTTCCTTTACCCGCTATCCCTTATTAGTTTCCTCAGATTATGGTAGTAGTTGGCAGAATGGCAGTAGAAATCTCCCTGATGATATCAGTGTGAGCTTCCTAGAACAGAAAGGGGAAGAGATAGTGATAGCCACAAATAACAAAGGACTATGGATCAGCAGGGATCAGTTCAATAGATGGCAACAGATAGGCACTGAGTTACCTAGCCTTAAAGTAAATGCGCTGCATATAGATGGAGATAACGTGTATGTGGGGGTATTTAGGAAAGGCATTTATCATTCTCCAGATGAAGGGGCTAGCTGGCAATCTCTCAACTATGATTTACCTACCCTAAGTATTCAGGCTATTTATGAATATGA
>JBCCLI010000164.1:0-13061 GCA_039026975.1 Bacteroidota bacterium
AAGATGATTAAGAATAAAGGAGGGGTCATTTTCCTGATAGGGTTCATAGGCATAAGCCTTTTATGGACTCATACCTATCGTACTGCCAGTCCACCAGCGCGTCTGGAAGTAGTACCCATGGAGGTAGCAGGAGGTTGGGGGTATTCCATCATGCTAGACGGAAAGGCCATCATCATCCAGGACGTAATCCCGGCTATATCAGGTAGACATGCCTTCACCCGGGAAAAAGATGCACTAGCCGTAGGCAACTGGGTTTGCACCCAAATAGCAGGAGGTAAGTCGCCCTCCGTGAGTCCAGAAATAGTAACCCATCTGTTAGAAAATCCCTGATTCATGAAACGTATTCATACCATTTCACCCTGGCTATTCCTCCTGGCTGTTGGTAGTTGGGCCTGTCAGGAAGAAGAACCTTCCTGGGACCTGGGAACTGATTTTGTTACGGGAAGTGCCAGGGTTATCCTGATAGATAGCCTCCCACTAACCGCCTCCACTGTCTTTCTGGATTCAGTGGTTACCTCTGGGACAGGGCAATTACTAGTGGGAAGTTTCTCGGACGAGCTATTAGGCGCCGTCAGCAGCCAATCGTATTTCACCGTAGGATATGACCTAAACCTGGATCCAGACCCTACTTATGTGATTGACTCCATGGTACTCCTCCTTCAGTATTCAGGCTATTTTGAAGGGGATACCAGTGTGGCTCAAACTTTTTCTCTCCATAGAGTACAGGAGGATATAGAGCCGGACCAAGAAGATGATTTCGGGCAGCTATACAATGTATCTTCCTTTGACATAGACCCCGTCCCACTTACTGAGAAAGTTATTCGCCCCTTCCCTACCCTGGATCAGGAAATGAGAATCCCCCTTCCTATTACTTTAGCAGAGGAATGGTTCCAAATCCTTCTCAGTGAAAACGAGGAAGTAGAGTCCACCCAGGATTTCCTGGATGTCTACCCTGGTTTCCTGTTAAGTAGCACTGAGACAGGAGAAGGAAGTCTGATAGGTTTCAGCGCAGAGGAGTTCTTGGGAGATACTGAGACCACAAGTGGAGATAATACTTCTTCCCCTGTTATCAGATTGTATTACAGGGAAATTAGCAGCACCTCCATTGAAAGAACATATGATTTCAGGCTAACGAATGCCAACAGGCAATTCAATCACATTCAGGTAGACCGCACTGGTAGTTACCTACCTGCCGGTACCCAACAGGAAGAGGATATTTCTTCCTCTCTTACGGAAAGGCAGGTCTTTTTACAGGCGGGAATAGGGCTGCTGCCCAAAATCCAGATCCCTAACCTGGAATCCATCTTGGAAATAGGAGAAGGGGTGGTGCTTAATGCAGATTTAGTTATTGAACCTGTCAAAGGGACATACAGTAATCGAGATCCCCTTCCTACTAACTTAGTGCTTTACCAGACTGATAGGAACAACCGAATAGGTGCCCTTCTTCCTGACCCGTTTACAGGATCTAGCGTCTTGTCTCAATTATCTGTTGATTATCTGTATCAGGAAGAAAGTGAGTACCGATTTCCTATTACGGACTACATCATTGACATCCTTTCTACAGATGAGTTTCAGGATAATTCTCTCCTCATAGGATTCAGCAGTAGTGTGTTTAACAGCTCAGTCAATTCTGTAGTCCTGGGAGGTCCCAAGAACAAAGCCCACCAAATGAAGCTTGAAATTTATTACTCAGTAAATGATGACTAGAGAAACCCTTTGTAGAAGTATTATCTGCGTGTTAGCTATAGCCTTTTTCTCCGTGCTATCAGCCCAGAATAATACCAGTTCTCCTTACTCTAGCTTGGGAATAGGGGATATAACAGCCATAGGCCTGGGCCCTCTCCAAGGGATGGGAGGGACAGGCATAGCCTTAAGTCCCACCTCTTACTACAATTACACAAATCCGGCAGGGAATAATGCGTTACCTGAAAAGGCCTCACTTACAGACATAGGGTTGTTCTACCAATACACTTCTGGCGCTGATGCAGAAATCACTCAAAAGACGCAGGATTTCAACCTGAGTTACTTCTCTCTCGTTTTCTCCCCAAAACCTGATTATACCCTCAGTTTTGGCCTAAAGCCTTACAGTAGCATTGGCTATGACATAGACATTCAGAGTGATATTGAAGGCTCCACGGAAGCATACCAATCCCGCTATACCGGGTCAGGAGGTTTAAATCAGGTGTTCTGGAGTAATGCCTTCCAAATAGATGAAAGGCTTTCACTAGGGGCTACCTTCTCATTTATGTGGGGACAAATTTCTACAGAGGAAACACTATCTCTAGGAACCTCCTCTAGTAATTTGGTCAACAGTGAATTCACCTATAATGTCATCAGTTTAAAAGCTGATGTAGGAATTCAATACAAGATTCCACTCAGTGATAAAAACCATCTTAAGCTGGGAGCCGTGATAGAACAACCTTTCGGGACCAGAGGTACCTACTCAGAATTCATAGTCAGCAGCGGTCAAATAGGTTCTGGGACAGAGCCTGAGTTTGAAGAAATCCCTGATTTGAGACTCCCACTTTCATGGGGATTGGGTGTAGGGCTCAGCTTGGAAGACAAGTGGAATATAGGAGTAGATATTTACCGCCAAAACTGGTCAGAGGCCATTTTGTGGGACGGAAGTGAAGACCTGTCTAATAGCCTCAGAATCTCCACAGGAGTAGAATATGCCCCCCAGCCTAAATCTTTTGGGAAAAAGCGCCCTCCTATTTTACGAGCGGGCCTAAGCTACACAGACTCCTATCTGGAAATCAGACAAGTTCCCATAGAAGAATATGGAATCTCAGCAGGAATAGGGTTTCCATTTAGGGGAGCAGGAGGTATTACCCTAAGCTATGAATACCAGATTAGAGGCACCCAGCAAGAGGGCCTAATAGAGGAGCAAAGCCATGTCATTAGCTTGTCTGCTACCCTCCCGGATCTATGGTTCCGAAAAAGGCAAATAGACTAGATTTAGCTACGTCCAAACCAAGTAAGTAACAGTAATTTATTATGATCAGACACATGTATTTATTTCTCCTTATCAGTATGCCTGCCATGCTGACAGCCCAAAAAGTTACCATCAGTGGGAACATCAGGGATGCTAGTACAGGGGAAGACCTAATAGGTGCTACTATTTTAGCTGCCCCACTCCAGGGAGTGGGCACCTTCTCTAATGAATACGGATTTTTTTCCCTGACACTGCCCCCTTCTTCCTACTCCATACAGGTGAGGTATGCAGGCTATCGGCTGTATGAGCAGGAAGTAGACTTACAAATAAGTCAACGGCTTACCATAGAACTAGCCCCACTGGAGAGTACCCTGGAAGTAGTGGAAATAGTAGCTGAAAAGGAAAATAGCAATGTGAGTGATACCCAAATGGGCCTCACCAAATTTAATCCCAAAGAGATAGAGACCGTTCCCGTCTTATTTGGTGAAAAAGACATCATTAAGGTTATCCAACTCAGCCCAGGCGTAAAGACCGCAGGAGAAGGAAATACAGGTTTCTTTGTAAGAGGCGGAGGCCTGGACCAAAATCTCATTCTCCTGGATGAAGCAGTGGTATATAACCCCTCTCATCTGCTAGGCTTCTTCTCTGTGTTTAATTCTGATGCCATCAAAGATGTTTCTCTTTTTAAGGGAGGGATGCCAGCAGAGTATGGAGGAAGAGCCTCTTCCGTCCTTGATATCCGGATGAAAGAGGGAAATAAGAAGGAATATGACTTGTCAGGAGGGATAGGACTGATCTCTTCCAGACTTACCTTTGAAGGCCCTATCCAAAAGGATAAAAGCTCCTTCATCATTTCTGGAAGAAGAACCTACCTGGATCTGTTCTTGGGACTTTCCTCAGATGAAGCTATCCAAAACTCCAACCTATTCTTCTATGACCTGAATACCAAGGCCAACCTCCAATTAGGAGAGAAAGACAGGCTATTTATTTCGGGCTACTTTGGGCAGGATAACTTTGGGTTTGGAGATGAGTTTGGGTTTAACTGGGGGAACGCTACCGGTACCCTTAGGTGGAATCACTTATTCTCTGATAGGTTATTCTCCAACACTTCCCTCATTTTTAGCAGGTATACGTACGAGTTTAATTTTGGTACTGGGGATGAAGCTTTTGGCTTAGAATCAGTTATCCAAGACTTTAGCCTGAAACAGGATTTCTCCCTATTTGCGAATGCCAAGCAGAAGCTCAAGTTTGGATTTCAGGCCACCCGACACCGTTTTGAGCCAGGTAACATCAATGCTGGATCTGAAAGTAGCTTCAATGATGAGGATACAGAACCTAAATACGCAAATGAAGGAGGCCTTTACCTTCAGCTAGATCAGACTGTAAGTGAAAGATTCAGCTTCAATATAGGGCTTAGGTATTCCATTTTTGATTATGTAGGGCCCGGTACTTCCTACACCTTTAACAGCCAAGGAGAGGTACTCTCAGAAGAATCCTTTGAAGATGGAGAAAGCATAGAATTCTACCACGGTCTTGAGCCCAGGCTTTCTATGAAGTACCAGTTAGATGAGAATAGATCTATCAAAGCCTCCTATAACAGAAACTACCAATATCTTCACCTCCTCACTAACTCTACTACCAGCACGCCTACAGACGTATGGGTCCCTAGCAGTAATAATGTGAAGCCCCAAATAGCTGACCAGGTTTCCCTGGGATATTTCCAAAACTTCATGGACAATACCTATGAATTCTCCGTGGAAACTTACTATAAGAACCTCCAAAACCAAATAGACTACCGGACAGGGGCGGACTTATTCATCAATAATACCATAGAATCCGAGCTGGTATTTGGTTCTGGTTATGCCTATGGACTGGAGCTTTACCTACGGAAGCGGAAAGGTACCTTCACCGGGTGGGTCAGTTATACCCTTTCCAGAACCCTTAGAGAATTTGATGAAATCAATAATGGGGACCCATTTCCCGCCAGACAAGACAGGATTCATGACCTGTCTGTAGTAGCCAATTATAACCTCACTTCCCGCCTGTCTCTCTCCGCCAATTTTATTTACTACACAGGAGATGCCGTTACCTATCCTGCAGGAAGGTACACAGTAGATGAACAAATAGTCCCCTACTACACGGAAAGAAATGGAGAAAGAATTCCTGATTATCACAGGCTAGACCTGGGGGTAACCTTAAGAAATAAGCCCGGCAAAAGAGTGGAAAGTAGTTGGAATTTCTCCCTCTATAATGCCTATGGGAGAGAGAACGCTTTCTCCATTGAATTTCGGGAAAATGAAGATGATCCCACCCGTACAGAAGCCGTAAAAACAGCCCTCTTTAAATGGGTTCCCTCCGTAACCTATAATTTCTCATTCTAAGTCATTAATCATGAAGCGATTCTTAATATACAGCCTTTGCCTTTTCATCCTGTGCAGTTGTGAAACTGTCATTGATGTAGAACTAGATTCTACAGAGCCTGCCCTGGTCATTGAAGCTTTACTTCAAGAAGGAACTCATGATTTTGAAGTGAAGGTCTCCCGAACCCAGGATTATTATGATTCAGAAGTTATTCCCTTTGAAGAGCAAACGGAAGTCACCCTGAGCAATAATAGAGGGGAAAGCTGGGAAATTCCTCAACAGAACTTAGGGCTACATAAAAGAGAAATTACGGCTGAATCAGGCCTATTGTATACCCTAACAGTTACCGTAGATGGCGTCCTCTATCAAGCTATCTCCTTCTTACCTGCACAAATTCCCATAGACTCTCTGACCTATGAGTTTGAAGATGCTAACCCCTTTGTGGATGAAGGCTATCAGGTGTTCATAAACTTTACTGATCCCCTGGGCATAGATAATTATTATCGTGTGCTGTATGAGGAAGAGGGTGTTCCACAAAGAGAGGCAGAAGACTTCCAAGTGATAGATGACCAACTCATTGATGGAAATCAAGTGCAGCTACCTCTGTTTGGAAAGACCTTTTCTCCACAAACCAACATGGCCATAGAACTGCGTTCCTTTGATGAAGCTGCCTACTCCTACTACAATAGCCTGGCTGATATCATAGGAGCTAATAACAATGGCGGTGGGAATGCCGCCCCGGGTAATCCCGTATCTAACTGGACAGGAAACATATTGGGGTACTTTATCGCGTACAGTTCTGATGCTATATCAGAAACCCTACCTGATCGCTAGCTACAAAGAGTAATGTATTCTTCCTTGTTAATGACGTTGACTTGGTTATCAAAACCAATGTCAACGTTTTACCTTCTACTAACCCCCAATCGGTTTCTTTAGTATCTTGCCATTCTATGGCTAAGCTACTCCCAGACCAGCTATCAGCACGTATTAAAGCACAAGGCAGCGCGCTAGGCTTTGATATGGTAGGGATTTCCAAAGCCGAGAAATTAGAAGATGAGGCACGCGACCTGGAAAAATGGCTTACCAAAGGTCTCCATGGTAATATGGGGTACATGGAGAATTATTTTGATAAACGGGTAGACCCTACGCTATTAGTACCAGGCGCTAAGTCCGTGATTAGTGTCATCCATAATTACTTCCCCCAGTATGAGCATCAGCAACCCTCTGGAGCCCCTAAAGTGTCTACCTACGCCTGGGGAAAAGATTACCATACCGTTCTGAAGAAAAAACTCTATGAACTCTTTCAGTTCATACAGGAGGAGTGTGAGACAGAAATACCCGGAAGGGTATTTGTGGATTCAGCTCCCGTCATGGATAAGGCGTGGGCTAAACGCTCAGGCTTAGGCTGGATAGGGAAACATACTAATCTGATCTCTCCCCAGAAAGGTTCCTGGTTTTTTATAGGAGAAATTATCTTAGATCTGACCCTTAGCTATGATGGGCCTGTCAAGGATTACTGTGGTAGCTGTACGCGCTGCCTGGATGCCTGTCCCACAGAAGCCCTCCAGCCCTACCAGATAGACGCAAGTAAATGCATTTCCTATCTCACCATAGAGCTCAAAGAAGATATGCCAGAAGATTATTCAGATAAGCTACATGGCTGGGCTTATGGGTGTGATATTTGCCAGGAAGTGTGTCCCTGGAACCGTTTTTCTAAGCCGCATCAGGAAGAGGCTTTCACCCCCCTTCCTCAGATCAAACAGTTCTCAGCTGAAGAATGGGAGGAAATAGATGAAAAGGCCTTCAAGAAAATGACCAGGAGAACAGCCATGAGCAGAATTAAATGGAAGAAGATGAAGCACAATCTCTTCATGTGGCGGAGAAATCACCCATCCAAATAATACTTACTGTAGGTACTCCTGACACCCCCTCCATCTAGTATAGCGCCTGAATTCTCCTCCTCTTTTCTAAAGAATACATCTCATTACCCCATCTATATGAAAAAGAATAGAAGAGAATTTCTGCAGGACACTGCTAAACTGGTAACAGCCACCACCTTTGGAATGTCCTTTCCTACTATTTTATCAGGGAAAGCCTCTCCAAATGATGACATACATATAGGCCTCATAGGCTGTAATAACCGCGGATATGATGTCCTGCGTCAACACCTGGATCTGGGAGGGATTAAGTGTCTTGCCTTATGTGATGTAGATGAAAACATTCTCCGAGAAAAAGGAGCTACCATCCAACAAGACTACAAACAACAACCCAGGACCTATACTGACTTCAGAAAGATGCTGGAGAATAAGGAACTGGATGCCGTCATCATAGGCACACCAGATCACTGGCATTGTATACAGATGGTCTATGCTTGTGAGGCAGGGCTGGATGTGTATGTGGAAAAGCCTATGGCCAATAGTATAGCAGAATGCGACATCATGGTAGCTGCCGCCAAGAGGTATGATAGAATAGTACAGGTAGGCCAACAGCAGAGAAGTGGAAAGGTATGGAATGAAGTCATGGCCATCATGAAATCAGGCAAGCTGGGTAGCATACGCAAAACCAATATCTGGGCCAATTTCAACTACGGATTGGGGCCTAAAAGACAAGCTAATACTCCCATTCCAAAAGGTGTGAACTATGATATGTATTTGGGGCCAGCTCCTGAACGCAGCTTTAACGCAGCTCGTTTTCATGGAGACTGGAGGCACTTCTGGGACTATGGCGGGGGACTCATGACCGACTTTGGTGCCCATTTAATAGATATGGCTTTATGGGTGAAGGATATTACTGCTCCCCCTACCACAGTACTTGCCTATGGCAATAAAGTAGATGATCCTAGCCTGGCTAAGGAAACCTATGATCAAATGTCAGTAGTTTTTCCCATGGAAGACTATCTCATCCAGTGGGAGTCGAACGCAGGGAAGCAGGTAGGCCCTTACGGAAGACTGTACGGCTTGGCCTTCCTGGGTGAAAAAGGAACACTGGTGGTAGATAGGGCTGGGTATGAGATCCTGCCTGAGTGGGATAATGAGGAAAAGGTCCATAAAATGGAGGGCCACACCTCTGAAAAGTATTTCCAGGGGCATGACCTGCACATACGGGATTTTGTGAAGAGTATGAGAAATCGTACGCCTCCTGCCTGTCCGCCAGAAATAGGGAGAAACGTGGCCCTCTATTCTCATATGGCTAATATTGCTGCCAGATCAGGAGCGTACAGATTGGATTGGGATGCCCAAAAAGGAAAATTCTCCAACAGTAAAAAGGCTAATGCCTATATCACGCCTACTTATAGAAAGCCCTGGTCTTTACCTAAGGTATAAGTGGTATAAGAGGCTGAGGACTGTGGAGAGAAGCTTCATTTCTGAAAATTGTGTATCTTATTCCAGGAACTTAACACACTAATCATGAAAAAATACACTACTGAAATTAAGTGGGGTCTCATCTTTGTGGCCATGATGCTAGCCTGGATGACATTTGAGAAATTAGCAGGCCTCCACGATGTGCATATTGATAAACATCCCATTGTCACTAACCTTATCATGATCCCCGCTTTTCTGGTCTACTATCTTGCCTTGAAAGAAAAACGAGACAAGGATTACGGTGGTGTGATGAGTTGGAAGCAGGGATTCATTTCCGGCGTTATCATAGGCTTGGTAGTCATGGTTATTACCCCACTTACCCAGTACATCACTAGTACCATTATTACCCCTGACTACTTTCAGAATGCCATTGCGTATTCAGTAGAAACTAACCAATCTACGCTGGAAGCAGCGGAAGCCAATTTCAATCTGAAAAACTATATTATCCTAAGCACCATCTCGGCTCCTATTATGGGTGCCATAACTGCTGCCATCATGGCACTGGTGGTAAGGAGATCAGCACCTAAGGCTACTCCTGCTTAGGATGCGGTAACCAGTACGTAATCTGAAAAGGGAGGAGTTAACAGCGCTACTCCCTTTTCACCTTTCCTGCAAATGAAGTACTAGTATTACACAAGGCCAATGATCCAGGGAGGAAATACATGCGCTGCTGACTTGTAGTATCCACAGTGGATATTCTCCCTCTAGCAGAAAAAGGATCACTTACTCAATACTATCTGGCCGTCTTATCCATAAATAGGTTATTTACCCCTTAAAAAAGACATCTTAGGAAATAGTTGAAAAAGCTATCAGTCGAATCCATATTTTAGCTTATCGATTATTTCTACCTACCAAAGTTAGCCTTTTACTTTCAGGCTACTATTTCACCCAACTGGTAGCTAAATGCTAGAGAGCTATGCTTAATAAGCTTTTCCTTTCCTTCCTCCTAGTAGGATCTTCTCTCACATTGCTGGCCCAACCCCAAGGTTGTACAGACCCTTTGGCATTAAACTATGATGCTGCGGCTATGAAAAATGATGGGTCCTGTGTGTATGCTTCCACCATTATAAAAGAAGATAAAAGCGTAGTGCTGGATGATACACTTAGGGAGACCTCAGGGCTTACCCTCTGGCAGGGTTCCCTCCTCACCCATAATGACAGTGATGACAACAACCTGTACGTACTTGATAGCCTAACAGGAAAGGTACTTACTATTTTTCCTATAAATGGTATGGACCCTACTGACTGGGAGTCCATAGCTCAGGATGATTTTTTCTTTTACTTCGGAGATTTTGGGAATAATGCTGGCGGAAACCGCCAAGACCTGAAGATCTATCGCATTTCCAGGAATGCCATCAGTGCTGCTAACCCCGTCATCAACACCATTAATTTTACTTATGAAGGTCAAACTGACTTTAGTGGAGAAGGCAGTAATATGACTGACTTTGACTGTGAGGCTATGTTTGTAAAAAACGATAGCCTCTACCTACTTACTAAAGAATGGGTAAGTGAACAAACTACTCTCTATGTACTTCCGAAAGCCCCGGGTACCTATGAAGCTAAACGGAGGGGAAGCCTGGATGTGCAGGGACTCATTACAGGTGTGAGTTATCAGGCAGATAAGAATTACCTGGTCCTTTCCGGTTATAGTGACCTCCTTCAACCTTTCCTTTACCTACTTTATGACTTTGAGGGAAATGCTTTTTTCTCTGGCAATAAACGTAAACTAGACCTCTTACTCAGTTTTTCCCAGGCGGAAGGCATAGCAAAAGGAAGCGGACTAAACTTTTTTCTTTCAGAAGAAGAAGTATCCCAACCCCCTTTTATAGATAAGCCCCCTCAGCTATATACTTTCAACCTGGATCCTTATCTAGGGCTGTTTGTCAATGGGGAGGTAACTACCAGCATTTCTTCTGAGGTAGTAAAGGCTGTTTCTATTTACCCTAATCCTTTTACTTCCATAGTAGCAGTTGAAGTAACTAACTTAACAAAACAAGAACAGATTAGCATCTTAGATGTAAGAGGGAATGAAGTCCACCGCACTATTCTCTACCCGCCCACTACTGAATTACAGCTAGGGTACCTACCATCTGGTACCTACTTACTGAGAGTAGGGGGACTTGTGAAAAAGATAGTGAAAGAATAGCTTAGGGCATGAATCTTAATCAGGTAACCGCTCCTTGTACCAACCTGGCTGATAGTGTCACCTTCTACCAGCAGCTGGGCCTTAAGCTGATTGTTCATTCTCCTAGTCACTATGCCCGTTTTGAATGCCCAGAAGGGGGAAGCACCTTCTCTCTTCATGTGGTAGAGACTAAGTCAGCAGATGAGGCTCCCTGTATCTACTTCGAATGCACAGATCTGGATGAAAAGGTAGCCACCCTCCAACGCAGGGGAATTATCTTTGATAGCCTACCAGAGGATAAATCCTGGCTGTGGCGGGAAGCCCGGCTGAAAGATCCCTACGGGAACCAGCTCATCCTATACTTTGCGGGTAAAAACCGACTATACCCCCCTTGGCGTCTTAAAGAAGCAGAGTAATCTGATCTCTTTTCCAAGCACCAGGCCCTATTAAGCGTTAATGCTTAGCCAAGAAAGGGATTCTTCCATAGAAACTGATGAGCTTTCCATTCTATTATTCCTCCGAAATACGAGTGAAACAGTGTATTTCGATGATATTACCATAGAAGCCGCTGTGGACTAACCAAAACCGTATTTACAGATATGATCAGGAAATAGGAAAGGAAAAAAAATTTTCCTAGTCCAAGCGCGAATGATTATATTCAGAAAGTTAGATATAATCATTTCCGCATATCATGAAACACATCTCCCTATGCCTGCTATGGCTATGCTGCCTATGCATGTCCTGTAAAGAGGATTCTTCCCCTACCCCTGAAGAATCATTTGATGTAAAAATTACTGGCAGGGTGTATGACGCCTTTACGGATAAGGGGTACGGCGGTGTGAATATCCAAGCTGTTCCCCCATCTTACGCTAAATGGACAAGGGCTGTTCCTACCATGACAGATGGAAAAGGAAATTTTGAGATTAGGCTTAATATGGTAGGAGATACCCTGCTGCGGGAAGACCTAAGTATGGAAGACATCCTATCCTATGTAAACCCAGTTTATCAGGGCATGTCTATCCGTCTGATTCAAGATAACTGTCTCATTACCCATATAGACAAACACTTTCCCTTAACCCGCTTTCAGGATGCATTCAAGGTATATCCCTATGAGATTCAGCTTGAATATCCTGTAGTAGAAGCTACTGATTTTTTACTGCACTTACAGACTGGGGAGGTTCAAAATCCGGTTACAGCAGAAGTTTATCTTAGAGACCTGTCAAATTTCCAAAGCTACACAAATTGGTCTCCCCTGGAACTTGAATTGCAGAAAAGCCAGACCATCAATTTTTGTGCACCAGCCAACCGTGAGGTAGAAGTAGTGGTCTCTTTTGTAGAATACAGTCGTGATCCCTTTACCATCTTAGCTGATAAGATCATGGTGGATACCTTTAGGATGTCTAGTGATATCCCTAATAAGTGGACTGTATCCTATCAATAATACTAAATTCAGCTTCAATTTTGGTTAAGCCTATGCTTAATTCCAGTGTTACATCGCATTCCGTCGGTCTTCCATATCAGCCCTGTGGACTCCATTTTGGCATTCGCCCTAAAATAGAGGAAAAATGCTTTGTCTCGCCAATGCAACGCTACAAGCCGCCCACGATCGGTGGTGTGATGGCCATCCCAGCAGGCACATATCATTTCAAACAAATTACCCGAATCCCTAAATAGTTGATCATCAGCAAGAATTATCCAAAACCCAAGTTAAATTTATTAACCATTGACTGCACTTACCTCTGTCTTTAAAGGATTAGGAACCACTTTCCTCATTTTTCTTGTGGCAGCAGTGGGTTTATACCCGCTCATGTATGTGTTTGCCAGTTCTCCCATCTCCATCATTGAGGGAAAGGGTACGCTTGGAGCGCATCCATTATGGCTCACTGCCTTCTATCTTCATATTATCCTGGGAGGAGTAGCCCTGCTAGTGGGCTGGCCTCAGTTCTTTCCAAAGTGGAGAAATAGACATCTTCCTCTCCATAGAAAGCTAGGGAAAGTCTACATAGGAAGCATTCTCCTCGTTAGCGGGCCTACCAGTTTTTTTTTAGCCTTTTTCGCCTTTGGCGGGATGGGGACTAAAATGGGGTTCGGGCTACTGGCTATTTTCTGGTTCACGAGTACTCTCTTGGCTTTCTTGGCTGTCAGGCGAAAACAAATCTCCTCTCATAAAGAATGGATGATCCGCTCCTATGCCTTAAGTTTGGCTGCTGTGAGCCTACGCATATACATGCCCATCATGCAGGCTGGTTTTAGATGGGATTTTGAATATTCCTACAGC
>JBCCLI010000165.1:0-12979 GCA_039026975.1 Bacteroidota bacterium
AGTTGGATAGATCCTGGGAAGGACATTCTCCAGGAGGAGCATTACTACCCCTTTGGACTGAGTATGGCCCCTCTCAGCTTCCAGCAGGGAACCCCTAACCGCTACCGCTACAATGGTAAGGAGCTACACACGGAACTGGGATGGTATGACTATGGCTTTAGATGGTACGATCCTGCTGTAGCGAGGTTTGTGTCTGTTGATCCGCTGGCAGAGGACTTTGTTTATCTTACTACTTATCAGTATGCTAGTAATAGTCCAATCGTCAACATCGATTTGGATGGACTAGAAGGAATTAGGTTTGATGTTACTCACCAAGATCCTGGCTTAAGAACCGCAAGTGCTCAGGAGAAAGCTCAGTTCAGAGAAAGGACAGGTAAGGCAGGAGCCGCAGCTCTCTTTGTTGGCTCGCTGTTTATTCCTGGCCCAGAAGATGTAGTTATTGCAGTAGCGGTAACAACGAAGGTGGCAGGGGCTTTAGCAAGAGGAACCGGAGCTTTAGCGAAAAATGGTAAGAAGTTATTCAATAAAGTTAAGAGCCTTTTCAAGAAAAATGATGTTGTAACTGATAATCTTGATAACTCTTTGAAGGAAGTGAAAAATCCCTTTAAAGATCAATCGTTGGACGAACTCCAAAAGTCTGAGAACTCATTCCAATCTCTTGTAAAGGAACACGAGAAAAAATTAGAAGACTTTAAGCAAGACCCTGATAAGTTTGATAACAAAGGTAAATTGAAAGATGCGACTCCTGAGATCCGAGAAAAAATTATCAACGGGAGGATCAAAAAGCTAGAAAAAGACATTCAAAAGCAGAAGAATGAACTTAAGAAAGTACAGGAAGAAATAAATAATAGAGCCTCAGATAATTGATTATGGAAGAAGTATCTTTAGAAGAGCTAGATAGATTTTTCGAAGCAGTTCTAACTAAGCTAAAAAAGGATTCTGTGTCTAATATTTCTATCGAAGAAGATTTTTATTGGCATTTTGCAGGGAATGACCGGACTAACTTTAAAAGTCCAGTAGATCCAGTTGTTGGATCGTTGTTCGATGATGTAAGAAGTATAAAGGACAATGTCCTCCATAGGGAAGTTACAACCTATCTAGATTTTGATAGATTGGCATCAATACTTCTTTATTTGAGTGAAAAGTTAAATCCAGTGAATTCAAAATAATTCCCATCCACCTCGCCCGCAGTCGAATGTTTCGGCAGCGTAGAGCCGTGAGCTGCTCTAGGAAGGAAACACAGTCATAGCATATAAAGCCTGCAGTAAGGTGGGGCTTTTAATCCTTCCCCTGCAACTAGTTTCCCACTAAAAGGGAAATACCCTGCCATCCTTATTAGTGGGAACTCTCCGCCCGCGGTCGAATGCCTCAACAGCGTAAGACCGTGAGCTGCTCAAGCAAGAAAACTCAGTCATAAGATATTAAGCCCTGCCGTAAGGCGGGGCTTTTTTTAACCCTTCCGCCCTTAGGTAGAATGCCGCAATTGCGGAACACCATGAGCTGCTTTAGCAAGCAAACTGATAACTCAAGTGTAGCCAAAAGACAGCAAAAGCTTTCCCCATTCACCCCTATAGAATCCCTTATAACGCACATTTTACTCCTCCCGTATTTCCCTCAGCATCTCCGCTAACCCTTTGTACAAAATGGGGGCAGTTTCAGGGCCTAAGGAATTGATTTCTCCATATGGGGCCTCTTCATACTCATAAATGAAAGGGGCTTTTTGATCCCACTCACTTTTAGGAATGATATACCCTACCATATCATTGGACAAACCCACCGTGAACTTGTATGCGCCAGGCATAAGCTCCCTAAGTGGGGGTCTTTCTACCGGAGAAATACCAAAGTCTGCTCCTTCAGGGGCTTCTACTCCTCCATTCACTATTTCTGGGTAGATTTCTCCCGGTTGGTGTAGAAAACTCATAGGCCCTAAGCGCCACACACATATCTCTGACCTAACCTTCATCCATCCCCATAGCCCTTTGTCTAGTACACCGATAGCAGCTCCTAGTCGAAAAAGGGGGTTCTGCAAAGGAAGAGAAATAGATTTAGCCCGAAGGTTAATTCCTCCTTTTTGAATCACCTCAGCTGAATCTAAGGCTTGAAGGGCTAGTAAGGCTAGCTGCTTACCCTGTTCTTCAGCTTTCTCAAAACTGGGAACTAGATAAGTAGTATCAGAGAAAATAGATTGGATAGGAAAAGAAGGGGAGGTAGTCATCAATCCACCTATAGACCCTGTTAGGTAAACGGCGGTTCCCCCTAAGCCTTCCCTGATTAAACTATCTTGATGAAACACTCCTTGTTCTAACGCTTCTCTCACATAATGAGGAAAGTCAGAGGTGATGTGTAGGTTCTCATTCCAAAGGGTTTCCGGATGATTAGACCATTCCACCAGTGTGCCGAGCGTAGCCTTAGTGGCTGTGTCCACTGCCTGGAGAACCATCAGCCCTGCATCCATCACGTAAGGAGGACGACTATCCTCCACCAAATGCGCCGCACCCGTCAGATCATGTGCAACTCTCAACTCTGCCACTCGTAATTTATCAACCGCTTCCACTACTGATCTGGCAGCTTGATTAATGAGGTAATCTATATAAGTAGACTTCACCCCACTGCTATAGTCTCCGTTCCCCCACATACCTATTACATCTGGCCCTTCATGAGTATGGGTACTACTTACTATCACATAGTCTACCTCAGAAGTGTTCTTTACTGCTTTCCGTATACGAATGATGTCATCAGATCCAAGCCCTATGCAATCAAGGGAAACAATGGCCATCCTGAAGTTTCCATCATCTAGTACCATTGTCCTGGCCCATAGCTCATCATGAATTCCCTGAGCAGGCCGTCTATTTTGAAATCCAGCTAACCATACGGCATCAAACTTCCCATTCCCATTATTGTCATCAAATGTGTCCCCCTCCTCAGGTATGTATCGAGCATCTTTATTGGCATCTTGCCAAGTATCAATTACTTGAGGCGTAATGGGTAAAGCTGCAAAGCCAGCATGGAGAATACTCTCACTTTGGGGGATAACAGTGAGATTTACCTCATATTCTGGATGTCTGTCTCTGAATTGCCACCACAGGAATGCCGAGAAACCTGTAATGATGAGACAGATAAATAGAAGAGATCGAATTAATACTTTCTTCATATAGCTCTTTTCTAGTCTACATGAAGAAAGCATTAAATTTTTAAATCACCGTAGTAAATACCATTAAAATATCTATGCTAATGTCAGAGAAACAGTTTAGGTGAGAATATACAAATCAATTATCAGACTCCGATTGGGTTTGGGACTCCTGCTCTCTCTCATATTGGGAGAATAAATCGTATAATTTGTCGAAAAGTAATGCTCTAGGACCACCCTCTTTCTCGGATGTAGGCTCTTTAGGGGTGAGATAAACCATGATAAGACCCAGCAGCATGATAAAAATTGAAAAAGCTGCTACAAACATATTACTTACTTATATTATGAATTTTGAAAAAGTTTAAGAAACCGATGAAAGTTGGAGCCCATAAACCTATGAATAATGCTTCAGTAGTGTTGCCCTTTAAAAACATGTATTCTGCAACAAAAATAATTAAAAGAGTAGCTCCAATACCTATTATGTCGGAAGCTGATAATGACCTAAGGTAATCTAATAGTAAAGAGATTCTTCCCTTTTTTATTTTGGTGTTCATATATTAATAAAAGCTTTAATTGATGATGATAAAAAGGTTATATTTTCGAATAATTCTATACTTAAGTAAACCATATAAATGGAAAATGTTTAGAATAATTTTAAATTCTCCTGTAAGTAGTAGGGTGATTCTAGCTGTTAAATCCTACTCATTAGATACTAGCTAAGCATAGCTGTAAGCTGTTTAAGAGCGTGTATAAAGTATTGATTATCTAAAACTTAATAGCTGATACCTCTTCAAATAGGATGTGTAAAGGCTAGGTTTACATTTTTGAACTTTTGTAACATTGAGAATACCCTACTATCTGAAAACTTCTTACTTGCAGATAAAGAATTATCCTTTTTATGCTCTTTAGGTAGGTACAACCTAATTCATTTACAGAAAATGCAGATGCCTATTATTCAAAGGTGTCATCTATACCATATTTATATTACACAAGATGCCATTCACCCATTTATCAAAGCTCCCTGAAAAAGAAATTCTCCCCGGTTTTCTGGCTAAGATGATTCACACAGAGAAGTTGACACTCACGCATGTGAGTATAGAAGAAGGGGCTATTCTTCCCCTTCATAGCCATGAGCCTGAACAGATAACCATCCTGTTATCAGGTAAACTGGAGATGACCCTTGATGGAGAAATTAAAGTGTTAGAAGCAGGAGATTTCGCTATTATCCCCTCAGGTGTAGCACATAGCGGAAAGGCCCTGACCTCTTGCATTGCAGTAGATATTTTCCATCCTGTGAGGGAGGATTTCAAAAAGATGTAATCACCCCAAAAAAGATAGCAAATTACTATTATTTTTACTATTTTGCTATTAAAATTGGTAAATGAGGCAAGCTAATGAAATTATAAAGGGAAGAGGCGCACAGCTAACTACAGATAACCGCTTCCTTGCGCAGAGATATGATAATAGTTCTTCAGAAGGATTAGATGAAGCTTGGGCGCCCGATCCTAAGACCATCATCTTTAAAGAAACTCCTAAAAAATTCATTAATAAAGTTCTTAGTCCTGATGTACCAGCGGACTATTCTGCTAATCCTTATCAAGGCTGTGAACACGGCTGTGTATACTGTTATGCGAGGAACACGCATCCCTATTGGGGATTGGGAGCTGGGCTTGATTTCGAAAGGAAAGTCATTGTCAAAATGAACGCAGCTGATTTACTGGAGAAGGAAATCAACCACCCTTCCTATCAAGTTAGCCCTATCATGTTTTCTGGAAATACAGACTGTTACCAACCCGTAGAAAGGAAGCTGGAAATCACCCGAAAGTGCCTGGAAGTATTTCTCAAGTATAAACATCCCGTTAGCCTCATCACTAAAAGTTCCCTCATTACCCGAGACCTAGATATTTTGTCAGAATTGGCAAGATATAACCTGGTTCATGTGAATATTTCAGTTACTACCCTTGATGTTCACCTGAAAAATAAACTGGAACCCAGAACAGCCTCTCCTGGAAAACGAATAGAGACCATTGGCAAGTTGAGTGAAGCAGGGGTACCTGTTAGCGTGTTGGCTGCCCCTATGATTCCAGGCTTAAATTTTCATGAAGCAGATCAGATTGTGAAAGAAGCTGCCGAAGTAGGTGCTTTATCTGCTGGAAGTATCCTTATCAGGCTAAATGGAGATATAGAAAAAATCTTTTCGCATTGGGTAAAGCTTCATTTCCCTACTAGGGCGGAAAAAGTTCTACGCCAAATTAAAGAAATGCATGGAGGTAGCCTGCAAGACACCCAGTTCGGGAGAAGAATGAGAGGAACGGGCCCCATGGCACAGGCTATCCATGATATAGTAAAAATGGCTAAAAAGAAGTACATGGCAGGAAGAGAATTACCCCCTTATAACCTGGATGCTTTTAGAAAGAAATCTGATGCGCAGCTTAGTCTGTTTGGCTAATCTTTAGTAGCCACTTGTGTTCCCATTCTCCTATAAGGAAAAGCCCTGAACATGCGTGCTTTAGCTATCACTACTTGCCTTTTCTTATGGACATGTGTTCTGTCTGTTGCTCAGGAAACTGATATCATCTACCTCTCTGGGACGGGAAGTGATCAGACAGTGAACTGGGATTTCTACTGTACTGAAGGTAGAAATAGCGGAAAGTGGACTGAAATAGCAGTGCCCTCCTGCTGGGAGCTGGAGGGTTTTGGACAGTATACCTATGGGCATACGCCTTGGGAAGAGCGGCTGAATGAAGAGGGCCATTACAGAACCGTATTTAGGGCAGAAAAAGCCTGGAAGAATAAACAGGTAGAAATGGTCTTTGAAGGGGTCATGACGGACGCTGAAGTAAGGGTAAATGGGAAGCTGGCAGGTCCTACACACCAAGGTGCCTTTTATGAATTCTCCTATGATATAAGCCCACTACTAGTATTTGGTAAAGAGAATAAGCTGGAGGTTAAGGTTAAGAAACACTCAGAGAATAACAGCATAAACCATGCAGAGCGGAAAGCTGATTTCTGGATTTTTGGCGGTATTTTCCGGCCGGTTTATCTCAGTATCAAGCCTAAAGAGCACATTGAGAGAATAGCTATCAAAGCAGAATCTGATGGTTCTCTGGAGGCTCATATTTTCCATCAGGCACCGGGTGCGGAAACCCTGAGATATGCCATACTGACCGCTGAAGGAGATACCATTAAGCAGGGTACTTCAGCCATTGATGCTTCTGCATACCCAATTAAATTTTCCCAATCTTTTTCAGATATAGTTTCCTGGAACCCAGAATCCCCTACCTTATACAGCTTTGAATATTCTCTAGTAGATAAAGATGGGAGAGCTATTCATCAGCAGGCTGAAACCATAGGCTTTCGGACAGTGGAAGTAAGAGAAAGAGATGGCATCTATGTCAACGGCCAAAAGATCAAATTGAAGGGCGTTAACCGCCATACCTTTTGGCCTGGTTCTGGGAGAACCACCAATAAGAACCTAAGCAGGCAGGATATCCTACTCATGAAGGAGATGAACATGAATGCCGTGCGCATGTCCCATTATCCACCAGATAAGCATTTTCTGGATATGTGTGATTCGCTAGGCTTGTTTGTCATTGACGAACTATGTACCTGGCAGGCCCCAGCCCTGGATACAGAGGTAGGAGAAAAACTGGTAAAAGAGCTGGTCATCCGAGATGTAAATCATCCCTCCATTATACTTTGGGCCAATGGAAATGAAGGAGGCTTCAATTTCTTGCTAGATGATGACTACTGGATTTGGGATATTCAAAGAAGGGCGGTTATCCATCCTTGGAGTAGTTACGGAAAAATAAATACCACCCACTACATTAATTTCAATTACTTAGCCAATGACGCGAATACTCGCAGCCAAATCTTTCTCCCTACGGAGTTTCTACACGGCTTATATGACGGTGGCCACGGCGCAGGACTAGAGGATTACTGGAGGTATATGTGGGATGATCCGTTGTGTGCAGGTGGATTTCTGTGGGTATTTGCAGACGAGTCCGTCAAAAGGACAGATAAAGGTGGCGCGCTTGATAGTGATGGAGATCATGCCCCAGATGGTATTTTAGGCCCTTACCGGGAGAAAGAGGGAAGTTTTTATACCATTAAGGATATTTGGTCTCCTGTTCAAATAGCAGACTTCTCTCTTCATCCAAACTTTAATGGAGAAATCCTGATAGAAAATAGATATCATTTCACGGACCTAAAAGATTGTTCCTTGAAACTAAGCTGGACCAGTTTCTCTTCTCTTATAGAAGAAAAGCAAGAAGCTAACCTTAAGGTTTCAGAAACCATATCTCTTCCTTCTACCCTCCCAGGAGAACGCTCCAAAATATCACTCCCCTTACCTGAAAATTGGCAGGAAGCTGATGCACTCACTATCGAGGTGCTAGATCCTAATGGCCAACTCATTCATACAGTAGTGGAAGCAGTAAAGCCACCCATGAATTATCATAGGTCATTACTATCCCAGATAGGCCGTACTACACATGAGCTGAGTAAGACTGAAACGGACACTAGCTGGGTAATAAGGGCTGGTAAGGTTACGTATACATTTAGTAAAAAAAGTGGCCTCCTCCTTACCATCAGAAAGGGAAATAAATACCTTCCTTTTCATAAGGGCCCTGTAGCCCTTCAACATCATAAAGAAATTGAAATTGTTAGCTGTAAAAAAGAAGAAGAGGGGTATAGGATATATGCATCTGCTGCAGGTGGTAGATTCTTGTTTGAATGGACTGTTTCTCCATCTGGCGTCCTTCATCTTTTTTTTACAAATCTCCAAGGGACTAACTATGGTCTGAAGAAACTGCCTTATGATGGACTGAGTTTTTCTCTTTCAGAAGAGGAAGTAACAGGCATGAAATGGATAGGAGATGGCCCTTACAGGGTATGGAGAAACCGCATGAGAGGCCCAAGTTTTGGGATACATGGCAATACCTACAATAATACCATCACGGGTTACACAGGTTCTACCTACCAATACCCTGAGTTCAAAGGATTCTATGCTAACTTCTATGGGGCAAACATCTCTCTTAAAAATGGCCAGACCTTCACCATCCTCTGCCATACATCTGATTATTTCTTGAGAATGTTTACCCCAGAAGAAAGCCCTGATGTCAGGTCTAGTATGAAAATGGATTTTCCTCCAGGCGATATTTCTTTCATGAGATCTATTCTCCCCATAGGAACTAAATTTAAAAATGCGGAACAGCTGGGGCCACAGTCCCAGGCTAACACACTCTACAATTTTAGAAATTTTTCGACTACAGTAGCACTAAGCTTCTATTTTGGAGAATAAAAAAAGTCCCTGGAATGGCTCCAGAGACTTAAACGTGGTAACAAATTAGCAAAATGTATTTTGTTTGGTAAACTGCTGAGTTACTTGGTTTTCAGACATATGTTTATACCAAATACTATTCCATTTATATTTTTAAAGATTTTCAGTAATAACTATTTATTATTAACAATAAATATAAAATGTTTGAACTTCGTAGTTTAATTTATTCTCTCTAATAATCTTACGCCCCAAAAATACTTTCATTTCCTCGTTTATTTTCTCTAATCCCACTGATAATCAGATATTTTCGTCTTTACAGCCTTTTATGTATTTAAAATGTTCCCCTACTATCAGAAAATCCTTTTGTAGTCTTTTCATGCAAAACCGCCTCTTCCTTTCATTGGACGCCTATTTTATGAGCATATCTGTAGAAAAATTGTACACTACTGCCAAAAACCCTACGTTTCAGGATTTTGAGTATCATTTAGGGGTAGCTAGACAGTCTTAAAGGCATAATGCTTTTGTTGGGTGTTTTTCTCATCTTTAAAAAATAAATCTTACACACACCACTATGACTCTCTTTCCTAAAAATACTTCTCTTTCCTCACTACAAGCCTACCAAAAAGCTATTTGTAAGGAAAGAGGATGGGATAAAGCTACTGTCTTAGAGACCTTTCTTCTCTTTTCTGAGGAAGTGGGAGAGCTAGCAAAAGCCATCAGATATAGAGAGAATATTTACACAGAGAAGGGAAAAGCTATGCAAGAAGAAGCTTTAGCATTCGAGTTTGCAGATGTATTCTCCTATCTGCTAGAACTAGCTAACCAGTTAGAGATAGATATGGAGGAAGCTTACAGGATAAAGGAAAAAATAAACGCAGAAAGATCATGGAATTAAGGTTTATGGAAGCTGCTATTCAGCATGCACTTAAGAGTGTAAAAAAGAATATGGGTGGACCATTTGGGGCGGTGATAGTCAGGCACGGAGAGATCTTATCCCTGGCCTCTAATGAGGTAACTTCCCTCAATGATCCTACTGCTCATGCAGAGATACTAGCTATCAGAAAAGCCTGCCAGCAGCTACAAACATTTCAATTAACAGATTGCGAGCTATATACTACCTGTGAACCCTGCCCCATGTGTTTAGGCGCTATTTACTGGGCTAGACTGAAGAACATTTATTATGCCTCTACCAGAGAAGATGCTGCCAAAGCCGGATTTGATGATGAGTTTCTATATCGAGAATTATTAGTACCTCTTGAAAAAAGAAGTATTCCTATTAACCAGATGATGAGAGAGGAGGCTGGAGAGCTCTTTCGCCTATGGAATAAAAAGGAGGATAAAATTCGCTATTAGATGAAATAATTTTGACTGCCCATTAAACCTTTTGTACAGCTTAGGATCTAATAGGTAAATAAGCAAAAGAACATATGTTTAAAAGAATTATAGTCCTCATTACCCTTAGTTCCTGTATGTTTCTCCTTTCTATTACTCACGTATCTGCACAGACGGCCACCCCGGTAATAACTAAGAGACAAGTAAATCAGCAAAAGCGTATAGGGCAGGGGGTAGTTTCTGGAGAACTGACGAAAAGAGAAACCCGCCAACTGAAACGCCAGCAAAGAGACCTACGCATAACCAAAAGGCAAGCTAAGGCAGATGGAACCGTTACTAAAGCTGAAAGACAGAAGATCAGTCGCAAGCAAAATCGTGCGAACCGGAACGTAGCCAGGAAAAAGAACAACAAAAGAGACAGAAATTAACCTTTATCAGAATCCTTTTAGTCATAACTCATGAAGTTTTAAAAGCCCTAAATGGGGCTTTTTTTATAGGAGATGCTATGGAAATATACCAGTAGAGGTAGGATTAGATCTCGTACTTTCTGTAGTAGGTAAGGTAGGTTTTATCCGTCGGGTAAATTGAAACTAATCATTCGAAGGCATATAACCCTGTCATCGTAGGAGTAATACCTGTCCTCTTTTATATACTTCTTTCAAGCTGTTATCCTGGAAACACCTAAATTTTGCATACCAGTAGTACACTCCTTCAGGGAGATTCTGCCCTTTATAGTCTCCTTTCCATAAAATATTGGATTCTTCCGTTTGGAAAACTCTCCTCCCCCATCTGTCTTCTACAGCCGTAAACAGTAAGTCAGATCCAGAAGAGGTCAAAGAAGTAAATACATCATTGATCCCATCATCATTAGGAGAGAATACATTTGGGAAGAAAAGCACACAATCACAGTTTTCTACTGTGATACCGTACTGTTCTTGGTAGCTAAAGCACTGTGTTTCTACCTGTACAGTATAGATACCCGTAGCATTAACAGAGAGGGTATTACCACCTGAACCCGTACTCCAGAAATAATCAGCGTCCGTAACATCAGGGCCTACTACTATCTCACTTCCTTTACAAATGATGGTATCAAGGACTACTGGGGATATAGGTAAGCTTTCATAGGTTACTCTGATGCTGTCAGTCCAAACACAGTCATCAGTTTGCGCCTGTAAGCTGTAAGTGCCTTCTTCTGTAATTACAATAGAACTAGTAGTGTCAGCCGTATTCCATACTAAGTTACTGCTATCTGCCTGGACTGATAAGCGTAAACTGGTTCCTGGACAGAGACTGGTGTCAGCCCCTAAATCAAAGGTAGGAGTATCCTTTATAGTGATTTGAACAGAGTCTTGGTACGTACATCCATTTATGTTGGCTTTCAGGGTATAAATACCTGCTTGAGAAACAGTAATATCAGTGTCTTGCTCTCCATTTCCCCAGCTAAAAGAGGTATAAATATTTTCAGGATTGAGAAACAAGGTGGTCTGATCACCAGGACAAAGGATGGCACTCTCAGTTACCATCAGTTCGGTATTTGCTCTATTATCACATGCTTCCACCTTGACTTCATCCACATATAAGTAGGTCCCTGCTTCTAGGTTTTCACTATTATCCCTTACTCGCAGGGTAGTAGCTGAATCAGACTTAAAGTTACCGATGACTAAATCTGTCTCCCATCCTCCTGCTATATATTCTCCAGCTATTTCCGTCCAACCCACAAAATTATCTATGACTATACCAGTAGGTTGTTCTAACACAGGCATAAGGGTCAGGATGGCTCCTCCACGTATGGTAGAATCACTAAAAGCCAATCCCACATCATCTGTTACAAACTTTACGCTTTCTCCAGGACTGACTTTAAAGCTAATAAAGTAGGCTTTACCTTTTTCAAGGGTATCTAGTAAACTGACTGTCAGGTATTCCCTGTAAGGTTCATTATACAATTCAAAGGGGAGCCATGTCCGAATGCCTGCGTACCCTTGCCCTACAGCAGGTTCCTGACTTCCCCACTGGTTATCAGGTACGCCTGCAAACCCTCCTGCGCCACAGCTATGCGCAAAGTCAGTAGTAGTGCCATTTGCGCGGCGCCAGGGTGTAGCGAAGTTAATCTGGCCTTTATTGGAGGGACAAGTGGTGAATGTATCAAAATGGGGATTGGGTACCAGATTCTGAGATTGAAGTAAGTGGCTATGACTTAACAGAAATGCTAGCAATATATGAGTTGCTATTCTATGCATCATGTTTCATTATGATGGGTTGAATGAAATAGCCTGAAGATTTCTCACGTAAATGGAATCTGTTCCTTCCTTAATAGAATAGAACTGGTCCACCTCAATATTATGGAATACTTGTGAGGTATTACCTCCCATCCAATAAACTTCAAGCCTATTTATAATCTCAGCCTTTCCTAATCCGATCTCTAATCTCAAAGGAGAACACCCAAAGCTTCCCCCACTATTTACAGTACGATAAAGCCTCCGAACACTATCTCCTTCTTCCACCTCAAGTATTACTCTTGTTCCAATGGCTGATCTATTACTGGTAGTACCTTCAAGCTGAAAGTTAACCCAATGATTTTCATCTTGATAGGGGTTTTCAAATAGGGCATTGAAAAAGACATCTCCTTCATAGGCCCCTCCCATCACTACATAAATATCCTGATCTCCATCATTATCTATATCAGCGAAGGATACACCATGGCCTTTCTGGATATGTCCAAACCCTCCTGTGTAGGTAACCTCTCGAAATTCTTTCCCAAGGTGATTTCTAAACATCCTATTAGGGATAACAGCGTTTAAGTTCACCTCTCCCGTACTTAGGTACATATCTAACCAGCCATCATTTTCTAAATCTCCATAGTTAGCTCCCATGGCATAGAGAATTTTATCTAGCCCTACGCTATTAGAGACATCCTCAAATGTGCCATCTCCCTTATTTCTGTACAGTCGGGCGGTGGTTGCCGTGTGGGGAAGTCCGAGCATTTCTGCAGCTATATCTTGAGAAATAGAACCAAAGAAGGTACTTCGTTCATACCCTGCTACAAATATATCTTCCCATCCATCTTGATCGTAATCCCAAAACCATACAGGGAAAGATGAGTGAGCCTCTGCTATGCCTGCTTCTTGAGTTACATTTGTAAACCGTACGTGTCCGCCTTCGCTAGTCCCTTCATTCCTGAATAAAATATTGCTGTGATGAGGATGGAAGACAGAAACATAAAAGTCTTCCCATCCATCCCC
>JBCCLI010000166.1:0-12953 GCA_039026975.1 Bacteroidota bacterium
GCTTTTACTGCATTATCAGACCAGACCCAACCTACGGTTAATATTCAAAAGGGCGAACTCATCATTATCAGACTCACCCGGGCGCCTGCCCCCCAGTTCGCTGTGTTAAGAATAGAAGACATCATAGATGAAGCGGGTAGTACTCGCGACAGAATCCTGTTTAGCTATAAAGTGAGTAGCCCTTGAGTTCATTACAGCGCAGGATAAAAATAGGATATGATCTGCTAGCACATCTCTGGGGTAGCAAAAGTCGCTACCGCATTCACTCGCCTCTTGTGTATACCTTTGTAACGGAAGTCCTTCCTCATAAGGAAGAAGCTGTATTTAACCGAATTCACAAGCTGCGCGAATCACTTTCTCAGACGGAAGATATTATATCATGGGAAGAACTAGGGGCAGGATCTCTGCATTTTCCCCAGGCCTCAGCCAGTGTGAAAGACCTAGTTAGGCGCGTAGTAAGAAGACATAGAGAAGGGGCATTACTCTACCGGATATGTAAGCACTATGCCCCTACCTGTGGACTGGAACTGGGAACCCATTTGGGTATTTCCTCCATATACCAGGCATTAGGGATAGAGGAAGGAAGGCTCATGAGTATAGAAGGGGTACCTGCCTTTGCACGTTTGGCAGATAAAAACCTAAGAGATGCCGGCGTAGAAGTAGAACTAAGGGTAGGGAAGTTTGAGCATATCCTTTCTCAATTAGCCAGGGAGGGTTATCATCTTGATTATATATTTCTAGATGGGAATCATACCTATGAAGCCACTAAAGCCTACTTTCAGTTTCTGCTCCCTATGCTGGCAGATGGAGGGATATTAGTGCTAGATGATATTTACTGGTCTGGAGGAATGAGAAGGGCCTGGAGAGAAATTTCTGATCATCCTGAAGTGAGTGTAAGCCTGGATTTATTTTTCTTTGGAGTCTGTTTTATCCGTAGACCTCAGGCCAAAGAACATTTTCCATTGAGGTTTCTTCCTTTTTAACTTTCACTCATGAAAAGAAAACCTACCTACTATCAGAAAAGCAAGTATGTTACTCCCACATTTTTTCTGTTGGCTATTGTATGCCTACTTGGAGGATGTGAGCATATACAGCATGTTGAAAGTCCTATGAAAAGTAGTACTGGAAGAGTGGAGAGGCTTCCTGATTTCTCCGAAACATTTATTCCTAACAGGCCTATTGATGTGTGGCTACCAGATGGATATGATTCCTCAAAATCATTTGCTGTGCTGTATATGCATGATGGGCAAATGCTGTTTGATGACACACAAAGCTGGAATGGGCAAGAGTGGAAGGTAGATGAGGTCCTGGGGGAGCTTATGGCAGGAGGAAAAGTAAAAGAGGTAATCGTGGTAGGAATAGGGAATGCAGGCAAGAATAGGCATGCAGAATATTTCCCTCAGGCGCCTTTTGAAAGTCTGGAAGCTTCTTATAAAGATAGTCTCCTTGATGACTCCAATCAGCAGTCGCTTTTTGCCACGGCCGTATACTCAGATGCCTACCTATCCTTTCTAGTGGAAGAACTCAAACCTTATATAGATGTATATTATGCTACTAAGCCTGATAGACAAAATACCTATGTAGCCGGTTCCAGCATGGGAGGGCTGATTTCTATGTATGCCATGTGTGAGTATCCAGATGTGTTTAGTGGGGCTGCTTGCCTTTCTACACATTGGGTGGGAATATTTGAGGCGGAGAATAATCCTATTCCTGATGCATTTGTGAGTTACCTGGGAGAACGTTTACCTGATCCCTCTCAGCATAAGTGGTATTTTGATTATGGAACGGAGACTCTGGACGCTATGTATGAACCTTATCAGCTTAGGGTAGATTCTACTATGAAGGAGAAAGGATACTCTCCTGAAAACTGGCGAACCCTTAAATTTGAAGGACAAAATCATTCTGAAGATGCCTGGAGTCAGCGCCTTCACATTCCCATAACCTTCCTGCTTGCTAAAGAATAGGTCTAGGAAGTTTCTTCCACGGCTAGTAGCTGCTGGATCTGCTGTGCTATACCTTCAAAGCTTTTTACCTCTTTCTGGGAGAATCTAGTGGTGAGAGGTACCCAGGAATCCTGGATAGAGAGTGCTATGCGGTAGGCACCTCTTGGGTTATCAGATTTTCTGGCCTCTATTCTGATCCCTTGAATCTCACTCATAGGATAGGTTTCCAGATCTTTTCTGAAGAAAGACTTCTTCTTGAGAATACTTACCAGATTCTTCTCTTTACTAAAGATTACCTGGGTAGCCTCCGGTAAAAACAGTTGGGCTAGCAGGCCCCCTATGGCGATAATGAGCCCTGCCCAAAAAATAAAGCCTTTGTACGGTTTATTGACATGTACTAGCATGAGTATGAGCCCTGCCCCTATGACGGCGTAGGTCATAATCCTTCCCATAAAGGGGTTTTGTTCCAGGACGAGCTGCTTTTTGCTGAAATGTTTACTTTCCATATAGCAAGGACCAGTTTGTGCTTACTGGCTCCTAACAGCTTTTGCCTCCTTTAGGAGGGCGCCGTCCACATTTTCACGCTCTATCTGTGCATAATTTCCTTCCCCATATCTCGCCAGCAGCTTTAGTTCATCTTTCCTGTCCTGAGGGATCTTCCCAAAGCTGAACACACTCAGTTTGATCCCACTGGCCAGGTACTTATTCGCAATCGTATAAAGCGGAGGGACGTTGAAATAGCCATCAGTTGCCAGAATGATTCTATTATTCCCACTTGCAATATAGTTCTCTTCTGCCACTTTGTAGGCTTTTCTCAGGGCTGTTTTTCCTTTTGTTCCCCCGCCAGACCTTATTTGATCTATAGCATTGAGAATAGACTTTTTTCTCCCTGCTGAAATCCCATCTAAAACTATTTTAGCTTCTCCAGAATAGACTACTACAGAAATTAAGTCTCCTGCTCGTAGATGGGTGAGGAGCTTGGACAGTGATTCTTTTAATAAGGGAAGCTTCTCAGGCTTGCGCATAGAAGCGGACACATCCAGGAGTAGGACTAAATTATTCTGAGCTACCCCTACAAAGGAATAAGGGTCTTCTACAGGTAAAGGGGTAGGGGTTTCCAGCTGCCTGGGAGGAGGAGAAATCGGTGTTTCTTTTTTCTCTATGACTGCAATTTCCGGTTTGGGTTTTTCCTTGGGTGGAGGCGTAACTGCCACAGGAGGTTGTTCTTCTACTACAGCTGTCTTATTGAGGATAAAGTCTGATTGATAGGTCTCATTCTGGTAGGATTTACTTACCGTAAGCCTTCTCTTATTCCTATCATAGCCTCTTTTAATGACTATCTGATCATATACCCTATTGCTATTTGGCAGCGTTAGCTGGTAGCGGCCATTTGGCCCACTTTGAATCTTTCGAAGGACCCGCTTAGACCTTGCATCCATCAAAATAATGTCTGCAGATAGCCCTCGAGAGGTGTTCTCATCTAGTACAATTCCTTTCAGCACTATCTGGGCTTTTTCTACTGCAGGCTTCATTCTATCATCAGCCTCTGTCAAGTCAGCAAAGTAGATGTCTCCATCTCGTACAAAGTAAGCCTCAGAACCATCCTGTGTGAGAATAAACCCAAAGTCATCTCCAGCTGTGTTAAAGGGGGCCCCAAGATTAATTACTTCCCCTATGGTTCCATCAGGTTTGAGGGTGGTTTTATAAATATCAAGGCCTCCCATGCCCTCGTAGCCATCTGAAGAAAAATAAATGGTTTTACCATCTCCCGCTATGAATACTGAACGTTCATTCCCGTAGGTGCTTATGCCGAGTCTTCTACAGTAAGTCCATCCAAATTCTGTCTTCCTGGAAATGTAGATATCCATGGGAGCCTCATAGCTGTCCATTCCCGCGGCCACTAAAAAGATATCTTCCTTAGGGGAAATGCTCATACCGTCCGTAGCATGAAAGATCCTGAAAAACTGGGTGATTCCTCCCCCTAGGCCTACAGGCTCTCCCCAGCGGCTTCCACTGCGCTCTGCCCGGTAGTAAGGCCCTCCGCTTATGTTAATGAAGGGATTCCAACTTTGAAAGTATACCCTTCTCCCATCTGCACTCACATTAGGCTCATCCTCCCCAAAGCTGGTATTTACTCCTAACGGCATACATCTGGGCCTTACCCAATTTCCTGCTACTTTTTCTGTAAACCATATATCTCCATCATAAACAGAATCTCCCTTGAATGTCATATAGCGGCGAGACCATTCTCTGCCCCCTCTCATAGACATAAAAAATAAGTACCTACCGTCTGGAGTAATAGAGAGGTTAGTTTCCCGGTAGGAAGAATTCAAAATATCCATCCTCTTAGTTCTGATTCTATCCTTGTGTTTGAGGAGGATGGCTGATTTTTTAGGTCCCTGAATCTGACCTTGCAGGGAGGGGATACACCCTAAACTTCCAAATATGATTACTAACAGAAAATATATCAGTTGCTTTTTCATTCACAGGTTCACTAGGGGGTGAATATTCGAAAGATCATTAATGGGCCATAAAAAAGAAATCCTTCTTGACAGGACATTCTTACCAGTCTTACAAATCTCAGGAGGCAAAAGAACTTACAGCCTTTTCACCACTCATGAGGGAAATGCGTAATAACTCTGCACCTGCCCATCCATATTGACCTTACCCGTTATGGGCTTCGTTTGAATATCTACACCGCTATTTGGGGAAGGTAAGTACCGCTAAATTTTTCATAGTCCCTGACAGAATTAGGTACTTACAACTGTCCATCCAGCTTTCCTGATTCCTCCCTTTCCTTTTCAAACAAAGCCTTAGGAAATTTACGAAATAATTTTGTGGGAGGTTAAAATTCCTCCCTGCTTTCAGGCGAAACATGAAGGTATTTCGCAGAATAGAGAAACTATTATGTCAATTAATCCTTGTTAACAGAAAGATAATGACAGGTAGAAAATGCTAAGCTGGATAATACTGATACATGTGGCCTCTACTTTTTACATGACAGGACTGATCTGGTTTGTTCAGGCAGTTCACTATCCCCTTTTTCAGCAAGTAGGGGAGGGAGACTTTCCTCAGTATGAAAAAAAGCATATGAGAATGACTACCTGGGTAGTAGCTCCCATGATCCCGGAAATAATCTCTTTAATAGCATGGGGGGCTCTTGATCCAGCCGTCTGGTTTAGCTGGTGGTACTGGGTTAATGGGATAGGGCTGGCTATCATCTGGATAAGCACTGCTATTTTTCAGGTGCCTCTTCATACCCGCTTACTAGGTGGAAAAGATGAAAAGACAGTTGCCCATTTAGTTCAAACAAACTGGATAAGGACTGTTTGCTGGACGCTTAGGTCAATGGCTCTGATGTACCTCTTATCTTCATATATCCAGATTCATTAGGATGGAGTAGCTGATGTATGTGGCATCCTGATCTTGGAGAGGCTTCCTTGGTATTCACGGAATTTTTCCATCATATATTTTCTCTTATGCAGAGAGTTCCCTATACTACCACTTAGGCTCCTGCCTAGGCATTAAGGATGAAAAAAATAACTTATTCTCTTTTCTTTGTGTTCGCTAATAGTCCTCCTATATGGTCTTAGGTGTCATTCCAGCCAGATACGCTTCTACTCGTTTTCCGGGAAAACCCCTGGTAGATATCCATGGAAAAAGTATGGTCAGGCGGGTTGTAGAGCAGTGTCAAAAAACCCAACACTTGGATCGCGTACTTGTAGCTACAGATGATGCAAGGATTTTTAATCACGTTACTGCTTTCGGAGGAGAAGCTATCATGACACGGGAAGATCATCTGTCAGGAACAGACAGGCTGATAGAAGTAGCAGAACAGTACTCCAACTATTCTCATTATGTCAATATCCAAGGGGATGAACCCTTTATACAGCCTGGTCAGATAGACCTGCTAGTAGAGGTGCTACTTGGAGATGCTCAAGTCCATATAGCCACTTTGGTTCAGCCTATTCAGGATCCAGTGCGAATTTTTGATCCTAATACGGTGAAAGTAGTGGTAGATGTTAAGGGATATGCTTTATACTTTTCCAGAAGCCCTATTCCCTACATTAGGAAAGCTAATAAGCGGGCAGAATGGATGGAGGCTCACACCTTTTACAAGCATATAGGCATTTACGGCTTCTCATCATCGGCTATACAGTCTATTAAAGCTATGTCTCCTGCTGTTTTAGAGAAAGCTGAATCACTGGAACAGCTGAGGTGGCTGGTAGAGGGGCTGAGGATTAAGACAGCTATTTCTACTCATCATTCTCCTTCTGTAGATACCCCTGCTGATCTGGAAAGAATTTTGAAAAATTACCATGGCTAGTAGGTGCTGAGAGTATTGGAATTATCCTTTTTATTGGCCAATTTCGGCCATTCACAAAGATTGTATATGGAAGCCGGTGTACAGACTCTCTTGTTTTGGTTTTTCGCTATCCTGGGAATAGGAGGTGGAGTAGGGCTGATATTTAATAGGAATCCAGTGTATTCGGCTCTTTGTTTGATTCTGAACTTTTTTAGTATTAGTGGTCTGTATCTCTCTTTAAGCGCAGAGTTTCTTGCGGCTATTCAGGTATTGGTATACGCAGGGGCTATTATGGTACTCTTCCTCTTTGTAATTATGCTTCTAAACCTCAGTGAGGAGAAAGGCATACTAGATATTACGCCTACCCGATTGTTGAGCTTGCTGTTAGGTATTGCCTTGGTAGTAGAGCTCCTGTATGTGTTTAGAGAGTTTGCGGATGATAGCGTAAAAGGGGCTTTTCAGTATGGAAAGGTGGAGCCATTAGGGCAGATGTTAATGACTGAGTATTTATTCCCCTTCGAGATGATTTCAGTAATTTTATTATCTGCCTTAATAGGGGCCATACTTATAGCAAGAAAATATTCTTATTCTGAAGACTAGCACTACATTATATGGATCTTAGTAGCCTACAGCCATCCGTTTTATCATACTTAGCCGTAAGTACCCTCATGTTTGTGCTAGGGATGATAGGGGTGCTATCAAGAAAAAATGGAATCATCATCTTTATGTGCATAGAGCTGATGCTGAATGCTGTCAACCTTTCTCTTGTTACTTTTTCGAAGCTTCATGATAATGCTACCGGTTCCATGATGGTCTTTTTTGTCATGTGTGTGGCGGCTGCAGAGGCAGTAGTAGGGCTTTCTATATTTATAGCTTTGTTTAGGAATAAGCTCGACATAGACATAAATTCTGTCAATATATTTAAATGGTAACCGATATTATGGTTGCGTTTCTTCCTTTTATCATTTTGCTGCCGCTGATAGGCTCTATCATTATAGGGCTGGGAGGTATGCTATTCCCTTCTTTTAGATCACAAGAAAAACTTATAGGTGCCATAGGAACTGCTATGGTGGCACTTCCTTTTATCATTCTGGTGTATATGACAGCCAGCTTTGAAGGGTCAGCCATAACCTTTAAGCTTTGGTCCTGGATGCGGGGAGGAGATCTGGACATTAGCTTTTCTTATTTGCTGGATCAGCTTTCTCTTCTAATGGGATTAATAGTAACTGGGGTAGGATCACTGATACATGTGTACTCCATAGGCTACATGCATGGGGATAAAGGATATTATAAGTTCTTCGCCTATCTAAATCTCTTCATTTTTGCCATGTTAAACCTCATTCTGGGAGATAATATGGTGGTTATGTTCCTAGGCTGGGAAGGGGTAGGGCTGTGCTCCTATCTATTAATTGGATTTTGGTATACGGATATGCTGAAGGCTAAGGCAGCGCAGAAAGCCTTTGTTGCTAACAGAATAGGAGACTTTGCCCTTATGGTAGCCATGTTTCTTATTTTTACTACCATTCATTCCTTTTCTTTTGGAGAAATCGGGGCCCAGGTAGAAGCACTGGCAGATTATAGAATTTGGATTCCTCTTCTCATCTTTATAGCAGCCACGGGAAAGTCTGCTCAGATTCCCCTGTTTGTATGGCTCCCTGATGCTATGGCGGGACCTACACCGGTATCCGCATTAATCCATGCAGCTACCATGGTAACTTCTGGGATTTACCTGATAGCCAGGGTATCTCCCCTATTTCTGGCAGCACCAGAAGTCATGCTTCTCATAGGGATTATAGCTTGTTTGACAGCCTTAATTGCAGCACTTATTGCGATTGCACAAAATGATATTAAAAAAATACTGGCATACTCTACTGTTTCTCAGCTAGGCTTTATGTTCATGGCTTTGGGGGTAGGAGCCTTTACTACGGCTATCTTCCACGTGATGACGCATGCCTTTTTTAAAGCTTGTCTTTTCCTGGGGTCAGGTTCCGTCATACACGCTATGGAGCACGTAGAAGGGGTAAAAGACCCACAAGATATTAGAACCATGGGTGGGCTGGCTAAGCATATGCCCAGTACGAGCAAGACCTTTTGGATATCCACCCTGGCCATAGCAGGGATTCCCCTCTTGTCAGGCTTTTTCTCTAAGGATGAAATCCTGGCCAGTCTATTTTTTGGGGGATATACAGAACCTGTCTATTGGGGGATATGGGGGATAGCTCTGTTTACAGCTATGTTAACTGCTTTTTACATGACCCGGGTAGCTTACCTTACCTTCAATGGTATGGAAAGATTTCCAAAGGGTGCGAGGCCACATGAAAGTCCTGCTGTGATGACGGCTCCTCTCTGGATACTGGCTACACTCGCTATTTTGGGAGGATATCTTGGATTACCTGCCCTTCTTCATGTCCCACATGTGCTCAATGATATGTGGCTTGCTACGGAAGGAGGGATAGGGGCAGAGGGCCTCATCAGTAACTCTGTACAGATGGTAGAGAATATGCATGAACATCATAGCATGGAGTATCTCCTTCTGCCATTATCTGCTCTGATAGCAGTAGGAACGTGGTTTTTTACCAGAAGATTCTACACCAATAATGGATTAGGGGGAGATAAAAAAGTCCAACAACTCTTTGGTAGACTCTATAGCGTGATGGAGAATAAGTTTTACATAGATGAACTGTATGAGAAAACCATTCTCACGCCCTTTATGCTTTTTAGTAAGTACGTAGTAGCCTGGGTAGAAAAAAATATTGTGGATGGATTTGTGAGAGCTACTTATTTGGGAGTGGCTAACGTAGGAGAAGTTTTTAAACGCCTACAAACGGGCTTAGTTCAAAACTATCTTCTGCTGGTGTCTATGGGAGTTATTTTGGTTCTGGCCTATATCATATTTACGTAATCCTGCCTTTTAATCTGTTTTAGGAGGGATATAGATCAAATATTGAATGCGAGAACTATTTGAGTTCCCTACCGTTCCTAACTACAGAAGTATATACTATGAATATCGGTATTGTCTGTTACCCTACCTATGGGGGTAGTGGGGTAGTTGCGACAGAACTGGGCAAATCTTTGGCCGGTATGGGGCATGAAGTTCATTTCATCACCTACAACCGACCCATAAGATTAGATTCCTTCTTTGATCAGATTTTCTATCATGAAGTCCGTACCAAAGATTATCCTCTATTTGACTTTGTCCCATACGAATCAGCTTTATCAAGTACCATGGTGGATGTGGCCAGGTATCACAAGCTAGATTTATTCCATGTTCATTATGCAGTCCCCCATGCTTCAGTGGCTTATTTAGCAAGAGAAATCCTGAAAGGGTATGGTATGGATGTACCTGTTATCACTACTCTTCACGGTACAGACATCACCCTGGTAGGAAAGAATCCTAGCTATGAGCCGGTAGTGAAGTTTTCCATGGAGCAGAGTGATGGAATCACAGCTGTATCTAACTTCCTCAAGCAGGCCACCTATGACTTTTTTGATATCAAGTCTAGCATTAAGGTAATTCAAAACTTTGTAGATACACATAGATTCCGCCCACAGGATAAGCGGCACTTTAGAAAAATGATAGCTAAGGATGGGGAAAAAATTCTTATCCACACTTCTAACTTTCGTAAGGTAAAAAGAGTCAGGGATGTGCTCTTAACCTTTGATAAGGTATTAGATGAGATGCCTGCTAAGCTGTTGATGGTAGGAGATGGCCCTGATAGGAAGTCTGCGGAAGAACTGTGTAGAGAACTTAGCATATGTGAGCACGTGAATTTCCTGGGGAGCCAGAATGCAGTGGAAGAAATTTATGCAGTAGCAGATTTATTTCTCCTTCCTTCTGAAACAGAAAGTTTTGGACTGGCAGCCCTGGAAGCTATGGCATGTGCAGTACCTGTCATAGCCTCTAATGCAGGAGGGATTCCCGAGGTAGTAATAGATGGAGAAACAGGATTTACCAGTAGAGTAGGGAATGTAGAAAAAATGGCTAAAGATGCACTCTATCTTTTGGAGAAAGAGGAAAGGTGGCGGCATTTTTCTGATGCTTCCTTGAGGCATGCCCTACAATTTTCTAAAGAAGCGATCGTCCCTCAATATGTTACGTATTATGAAGAAGTGATGGCTTCGCATGAAAGTGTTCCGTATAAAACACTATAGGAAGCTTCAGCTTTCATTAAAGGAATAGATGTAGAATGACTGTTATATTAGTTTTACTGGGAGTATACCTTGTATTCAGAGTATTTGGAAGAAGTATCATGAGCTTCTTGATACACAAGCTAATGAAGCGGGTAGCTAAAGACATGGAGAACACCAGTAGGACATATCAGCAAAACTATTCCCGAAACCCTTATGAGGAAAAAGTTAGCATTAATCAGGAGGTAGACCTGAATATCCCTAAAAACAAACCTTCTGCCCGTATCTCCAAAGAAGAAATTGTAGAAGATATAGATTTTGAAGAATCCAGATAGTGGGTATGAATGATCTACGCCTCCATCCCTGCGCAAAAGTTAACCTGGGCTTATTTATTAAAGGAAAACGGGCAGATGGGTACCACCTACTAGAAACCTGCCTTTATCCCCTGACTGATCTTACGGATGAACTTATCATTAGCCCCAACCAGAAAACAGGCTGTCAATTAACAGTAGACGGCTTACCCATAGATGCCCTACAGGATGATAACCTTTGTGTGAAGGCATACAACTTATTGGCAGAGGCTGTGGGAGGGCTTCCAGGCGTAGACGTGCTGCTGACCAAGCACATCCCTGCGGGGGCAGGCTTGGGGGGAGGTTCTTCTGATGCAGCCCACATGGTAAAAGGGTTAGTTACTTTATTTGATTTAGACATCTCAATAGAAGAGCAAGTAGCCCTAACCTCAAAACTAGGAGCAGATGTTCCGTTCTTTTTGTTTGATCAGCCCATGTTAGCCAAAGGGATAGGGACAGAGTTATCCCCTATATCAGTAGGGTTGGAGGGGAGATTGGCGTGGACCATTCCTTCTGTTCATTCTTCCACAGTTGCAGCCTATAAGGCCTTAGACTACCGGATGTTTAATCCAGCACGCGACTTGACCAAGGTGCTGTCGCAGCCTGTTCATAGCTGGAAAGATCAATTGGAAAATGATCTTGAAGTTCCCGTCTTTGACCTGTATCCTGAGCTCAGGAAAATGAAGGAGGATTACTATCAAGCGGGAGCACTATATGCTGCCATGTCAGGTTCCGGTAGCACAGTTTTTGCGATAATGCCAGCATGAGGGAAGTAGAAATAGGGAGAGCTTCCTTACTGATGTAACTCTTAGGTGAGCATATGCATATACTTTTTAGAAGAATATACGTTCAAAGAAGACAGGATCCATATATGATGATTTACGCCTACATAAGACCGATTAGAAGCTTGCTACTCTTTCCCTTACTTCTGACGATAAGCCTTAGCGGGTTTGGGCAAGAAAAAATGGATATAGCGCTTGATATTCAGAACTTCCAGGGAGAAGAAGCTTACCTGGCTTATTACTATGGAGATAAGCAGTATATAAAAGATACGCTCTCAGTCACTAACGGAAAGACGCAGCTTTCTGCTGATACTCTTCTACCAGGAGGCATATACCTGGTAGTCTTACCTCCTACCAACAGCTATTTTGAGCTAGTCATAGATAAGGACCAGGCGTTTTCCATTACTACAGACACGGCAGATTTTGTTTCTAATATGGTCATTGAAGGCTCTGAAGAGAATTCTACCTTTTATGGAGACCTAAAATTCCTGAGAGAGCAAAGAGCCAAAGCCACAGAGTTACAGGAGAAAATTAAAGCTGCTGGAGATGATGCTGAAAAGGTAGCTCCGCTCAGAGAATCATTAGGAGGGCTAGACAGAGCGGTAAAAACACATAGAAAAAACCTGGTAGAAAAAAATCCAGACTTCTTATATGCGAAAGTGCTTACTGCTATGGTAGAGCCTGAGGTTCCAGAAGCACCTGTGGATGAGTTTGGTGTGAAAGACTCCTTATTTCCATTTAGGTATTACCGTGCGCACTTTTTTGATAAGGTAGATTTTAATGATGAGAGAATGCTGCGTACCCCTATCTTTTTCTCTAAGATTGATAGGTACTTAGAGCAGCTCACCTATAAGCATCCCGACTCCATCAATGCATCCATAGACCATATCATAGGTAAGGCTGATAAGGACAAGGATGTTTTCCAGTTCCTGGTGGTGAATCTTCTGAATAAGTATGCTAATTCTAAAATCATGGGGATGGATGGCGTATACGTTCACATGGTAGAGCAATACTACATGAGTGGAAAGGCATTCTGGACAGATGAGGAGCAGGTCCAAAAGATGGAGGAGAGGGCGATGGCCCTTACCCCTACCTTGATAGGTAGGCAGGCCCCTAATTTTAAGGTTCAGGATGTACAAGAGCAGTTTATAGCTTTACATGACATCAATACTAAATATACTGTACTCTATTTCTGGGACTATGACTGTGGCCACTGTAAAAAAGTTACCCCTCAGCTTATGGAGCTGTATGCCAATAAATTAGATAAGGAAAAAGTAACGTTATTCTCCGTGAGTATAAACGGCTCAATAGATATTTGGAAGGAGAAATTAGAGGAGTATAAAGTAGTGGGTATAGCTACGCAGGATCATTATAGAAGGTCGGGATTTGATCAGATGTATGATATCCGAAGTACCCCAAGAATTTTTCTCCTGGATGAAGAGAA
>JBCCLI010000167.1:0-12945 GCA_039026975.1 Bacteroidota bacterium
GCATAACTATGGAGATGAGTCCAGGGGAGAAATCATCATGGCTCCTAATGGCGACTGTGTATTCACAGCAAGTTCCCAATCAAATAATTTCCCAGTAAGTAGTGGAGCTGCCCAACCAGCATATGGAGGTATGCAGGATATAGTGGTAGTCAGAATGACACAAGATATGAGCACCATCGTATCATCCACCTACATGGGGGGAAATGGAGAAGATGCTGGGTATGGAATCAAGATGAAATCAGACGGTTCATACGTCATAGCCGGGGGTACTGGCAGTAATAATTTCCCTGCTACTGCTGGAGGGTGGCAGTCTTCTTTTAATGGAGGAAGTACGGATGGAGTGGTGAGTTGGATCAGTCCAGATATGAGGGCCATCTGGCAAAGTACCTACTTAGGTACGTCTGCCTATGACCAGGCCTATTTTGTAGAGTTAGATGAAAATGAGAATGTTTACCTGGCCGGTCAGTCTGAAGGGAGCATGCCCATCCAACCTGCCATTTCCAGTGGGAAGACTAGTATTTACAGTAATCCCGACTCAAGGCAGTTTATTCTCAAGTTATCATCAGACCTTAGTGACATGCTATATGCTACTACAGTAGGCGCTGTGGGAAGCAGAGTAGCTGATATTGTCCCTACGGCATTCTTAATAGACCAGTGTGAGAATGTGTACTTGTCGGGGTGGGGAGGAGAAGTGAACAATGGGCAGAATGGACCAGGTGGATACACCTTTAATATGCCTCTTACTTCAGATGCGTTACAGTCTAATACTGATGGCAGTGATTTTTACCTGTTAGTGTTATCCCGGGATGCAGAACTCCTTACCTATGGTTCCTACTTTGGTGGCCGGAACTCAGATAGTAGGGGAGAACATGTGGATGGGGGAACCAGTAGGTTTGACGCCAGTGGCCAGATCTATCAGGCTGTATGTGCCGGATGTGGAGGGGAGTCTACTTTTCCTTCTACCCCCACAGCATTCAGTAGAACTAATAATAGCTCTAACTGCAACATGGCAGTGTTTAAGATGCAGTTTGACCTATCCGGAGTGATAGCTAATTATTTACCCCTGGATGAAAACCAGGACCCTTTACCGGATAATGCAGGTTGTGCTCCTCTTACGGTTAACTTTGATAATATAAGCACAGAGAAAAGTAGCCTTAGCTCCTGGCTTTGGGACTTTGATGATAGTGGAAACACCTCTACGGTAAAATCCCCTCAGTATACCTTTACCCAGCCGGGTATATATGATGTCATGCTTATTCTCTCTGATCCCTTAAGCTGTAATGAAGCAGATACCATCGTAAAAGTGATAGAAGTATATGATATTCCGGATGCAGCGGCTGGAAATGATACCACTATTTGTGTAGGAGATGCTATCACCTTAAACGGGTCTGGTACTGGAACGCCCATCTGGACACCTGCTGGGAGTTTGTCTGCCACAGATGTGTTCATGCCTACAGCCACACCTACAGTAGAAACAGCTTACGTACTCAACATTACAGATGTAAATGGGTGTACTAATGAAGATACCGTCTCGGTTTCTATAGATGACTTACTGCAGGTAGATGCTGGTAATGATACATTAGTGTGTGAGAATACCAGCCTTACCCTGAGGGCCAATGCTACTGGAGCTTCTCTATATGCATGGTCGCCTGCCCTACAATTAATAGATGCCGCGGTTTTACAGCCTCAGGTAAGTCCCCTTTCCTCTTCTACTATGTTCACGGTGGTAGCTAGTAGCGCTATTGGGTGTACGGTTACAGACTCCATATTTGTAGAAGTATTTTCCATAAACCTGAATTCAGACACATCTGTCTGCAGAGGAGATTCTGTTCAGTTATCCTCAATTGGGAACGCAAGTAGCTGGCAGTGGTCTCCTGCTACAGGGCTAAGTAATCCTACTATCGCCTCTCCTGTGGCCAGCCCTGATCAGACCACTACTTATCAACTGTTAGCACAAGATGCTAGCGGCTGCCAAAGTACGCAGGATGTAGAGGTTTCTGTTAGAGATTTACCCTTGGTGGCAGCTGGCATTGACCAGCAAATCTGCGGAACTGGAACAGTAAACTTGCAAGCAAGTGGCGCACTTACCTATGTGTGGACGCCTGCTTCCAGCTTGAGCGCTCCTGCTTCAGCACTAACAGCGGCAAGTCCTACGGTTACTACTACTTATACCGTAGAAGGAAGAGATGCCTTTGGATGTGAAGCTACTGATGATGTTACAGTTTCTGTGGCTCCTTTACCAGATGTGCAAGCAGGTCCGGATGAAATCCTCTGTTTAGGGGATACTACCCGCTTATCAGTTAGTGGGGGTATTTCTTTTTCATGGACCCCCGCTACTTCATTATCCTCTTCATCTATTGAGAATCCGCTAGCCTTCCCCTCTGTTACCACTGATTTTATAGTAACCGGGAGAAATACCTTTGGGTGCGTGGGAATGGATACCCTTACCGTAGAGGTAGTGTCTCCTCCTCAAGTAAGTATCCAAGGGCCAGCAAGCATTTGTACAGGCCAGCGTGTTACCCTTCAGGCCTCAGGTGCAGATAGCTATCTATGGAATACAGGAGAAACAGCCAGCGCTATTGATGTTTCTCCCTTTAATATGACTACTTACTGGGTCAGGGGAGAAAGGCAGGGTTGTGCAGGAGATAGCGCAGCCAAGACCATTAGCGTTTTTAATGATTTCCCACTGGCAGATTTTGCTGCTACTCCTACTTCAGGTTTTATCCCCTTAGCGGTTCAGTTTGTAGATAATAGCCTGGGGGCCGACAGGGTACAATGGTTATTTGGAGATGGGAATAGTAGCCAGGATATGTCTCCTCTTCACACCTATACCCGAAAAGGAGATTATGAGGCCATCTTAGTGGCCTATTCTCCCAATAACTGTCCAGATACGGCCTCTATGCTGATAGAGGTGCTAGGGCCGGCAGTGTTTGTACCTACTGCTTTTACCCCAAACGGGGATGGAAATAATGATGAATTCCAGCTCACCATTTTGGGCTTTGAAGAATTCTCTATTTCCATCTACAGTCGGTGGGGGGTAAAGGTATTTTCCTCAGCGGATAGGAATTTCAGCTGGGATGGCATCTACAAGGGAGAGGCCTTACCAGAAGGAGCCTATGTGTATGTCATAGAAGGGGAACACTCCGGCGGCCAACCATACTCAAAAGGGGGAACCCTCACCATTATCCGATGAAAATATATGCCTGCCTCATTTGAAGATATGCTTAAAGGGGGACATCCTAATTCCTTAGGCAGAACGCTGCAAGTAGTGGAAATGGTGGAACATGACCCTTCTCTTATGGAAGAGCTATACGCCTGTTACAGGAGTGAGGATGAAGTGGTAAGGCTAAGAACCTCTAATGCTTTCAAGAGAATTACTAAATCCCATAAAGACTGGGTAACCCCTTACCTAGATAAGTTCTTACACGAAATTTCTGAACTTGATCAGGCCTCCGCACGATGGACACTTGCCCAAATTTGCTTATTGATGACTTATGATATGACAGCTGAGCAAATGAACCGGGCCAAGGAAGTTCTTAAGCATAACCTGACCACCCAAACGGATTGGATTGTACTCACTCAGACTATGGAAACGCTGGGTAAGTGGGCTAAGAAAGATATAATCCTAAAAAAATGGATGCTTCCCCATTTGGAGAAGCATACCCAAGATAATAGAAAGTCGGTAGCAGGGAAGGCCCAGAAAATCTTGAGCCTCCTGCGTTGATCCTATAGTATGTTAGTTTCCCTTTCTCCAGGAATGACCAGTTTAAGGGTCTTCCCATCATTGATACTCACCAAGTTCACTTTATCCAAGTAAGGTCGTTCTATATACCAAGCGTTATTTAGAATTTCTGATATAGGTTCCTGCTCAGGTATATGTAAGTATAAGGCTGAATTTTTGTACTCCCACTTTCCTTCTACTATGTGAGTTGGAGTATACACCTTGAGAAGTCCATCTGATTCCAGCTCTAATCTATAATTCTCAATCTGCTCAGATGCAGACTCCTCATGCTTCTTATATACATCAATTTCCCAAACCACGCTTTCCTTACTGTCTATTAATCCATAGTCTGAGAAAGCCAGCCCAGCATTATGCGGAATGCTGAGTAAAAACGGTAAAAATAAGGCGTATAAAGCCATAATCATTCTTATTAACGGTGGAAAATTCTACTGTTTCTTTCCACTATTTTATACGTAAAAAAGTCAAAGTAGTTTTGCTTTAATTTTAAATTGTAATACTACTAAATATGATAGTAAAACTTTTAATTCTGGCTTTCGTATCTGAACATAAGTTTCATCTATAAAGCTTATAACCTTATGAGATATACCCCCTTGCTTTTTTTCTCAGTAGTTGGCTTGTGGCTACTTTCCAGTTGTGCTACCATTAGACCAGGAGAGGTAGGTATGAAGCAAACCTTCGGTAAGTTAGAAGCAGAAGTATATGAACCTGGATTAGTGGGATTTAATCCCATAGGTACCAGAATAGTAAAAGTGCCAACAAGAACGGTAAACAGAGAAGTGGTACTGAACCTACCTTCTAAGGATGGACTGAATGTTAGATCTGAAATATCTATTCTCTACAGAATAAATGGACAGAAGGCCCCTAAGGTGGTAGAAGAAGTAGGCCTTAACTATGAAGAAGTAGTCATACTGAGTGTCTTCAGGTCAGCAGCTGCAGATGTCTGTTCTCGCTTTTTAGCTAAAGACATGTATACAGCTAGTAGGGTAGAAATAGAGAAGCAGATTCAGGCTCAAATGCAGGAAATTCTCCAGCCGAGAGGATTTGAAATAGAAAATGTACTGATGAAAAGTATCCAGCTTCCCACGGGCCTAGTGCAAGCCATAGAAGATAAGCTGGAAGCAGAGCAGAATGCCCAACAAATGACCTTTGAGCTTCAGCGGGAAGAATTAGAGGCCCAAAGAAAAATCATAGAAGCCAAAGGGATCAGAGATGCACAAAAAATCATTGAGGCCGGACTTACGGAAAAGATCATTCAGTGGCAAACTATAGATGCGTTCAAAAGCCTAGCGAGTGCACCAGGTTCCAGGCTCATCATTACAGATGGAAAAGCCCCCTTGCTGATTAATGAAGATATGGATGAGTAAAGTAGTAGTTAGTTGATGGTTGATTAATTGTACCATAATCGGTCAGTGGCGAGTGCGCAGCTGGCCGATATTAACCTACTCCTATCATGAGAAAAATATGGATCATCATTACCTTCTTCCTTCTGGGAAACTATGCAGTCAGTTTTGCCCAGTATGTTGAAAAAAGGGTACTAGAGGGAAACGTCCATTTCCTATCCCAGGAGTATCATGAAGCCTTAAATGCCTACAGTGAGGTACTGGTTCAAAATCCTAAGCATGCAGAAGCCTATTTAAGAAGAGGTCTCACCTTCAGAGCTATAGGAGATTCAGAAAGGTACCTGCTTGATTTTCAGCAGGTAGCTAAACTAGACCCAGAAATGTTATTCAGATACAGAACGGGGAGAAGCTATTTCCCGGCCTCCCTAAAGGAGAAAGGGAAAGAATAGCGTATCCTCCCGTACTTTATGGGCAAAGCATATGATCACACATGGCTTTGCCTATCTTCTCTTGATCCATAATTAGGCCTACTTCATAGGATATACCTGGATGAGTTAGCTGTCAGTCGGGAATACAATACAGCGTTTAGGAAAGGATGTCTTCCAGCTCTTGGGCTAGGCTTTTATGGCTAGTAAGGTGGATAGTCTTAAACCCTAGGGCCTGGGCTGTTTCTATATTTGCCTGGCTATCATCTATGAAAAGGGACTTTTCTGCCGTAAGCTGGTATCTTTCTACCATCAGGTCAAAAATTTCTCTATCCGGTTTGGCCATCTTTTCTGCTCCAGAGACTATAATTCCCTTGAAGATGTTAAAGAAGTCGTAGTCTTCATACACCAGCGGGAAGGTTTGGTGAGACCAGTTGGTGAGACCGTATAAGCTGTAGGGCCCATTCGCCAGACTTCTCAATATGGCTACATTCTCTTCTATGGGACCTCCCAGCATTTCTATCCATCTATGATAGAAGGCAGCTATTTCTGCTTTATACCCTGGAAACTCTTCTTGCTTGAGCTTGATAGCTTCTTCCAGGTCCCTCCCGGCATCTTGCTGATGATTCCACTCACTGGTACATACGTAAGCCAGGAACCATTCTATCTTCTCCTCAGAATCAAAAATCTTTCTGTATAAATACCTGGGATCCCAGTCCATTAGGACTCCTCCAAAGTCAAATATGATGGTATCAATGAGGGGATGTTTATTCATTTCTTTGGGTTGAATGTGGATCTGGTAGGGTAAATTGCAAATAGCAGCGTAGAAAAGGAACTGCCTACCCATCCTTCATGAGCAGATTACCTACATCAGGAGGAGAACAGAACTTTATACTTTCCTGCCAAAATGTCACCCTTGGATGTAATTTTTGTATATTAGCACTCCCAATTACCCAAAGTAGATGTAAATATCCTGCCCCGCCTTCACACGAGGGGGAAGGAATAACTGTAGTAATGAGAGATAAGATCACCAAAAAAACGTTCAATCCCTCGGCTTCCATGGATGAAAGCAAGCAGGGTATGGCCTATGTAGGAACGGACAGAGCTGACCAGCGAGCTAAGCTTGCCTATATAGAAACCTATGGTTGTCAGATGAATTTCTCTGATACAGAAATTGTGGCCTCCGTGCTCACAGATATGAACTATGGGTTTACACAGCATGAAGAAGAGGCTGACCTGGTCTTTATAAATACCTGCAGCATTAGGTTAAACGCAGAGGCTAAAGTCTGGAACAGGCTGAAAACCTTCCGGAAAAAGAAGGCCCAGAATCCTGGGTTGGTAGTAGGGGTCTTAGGCTGTATGGCTGAGCGCTTAAAGAGTAAACTCCTAGAACAGGAAAAGCTGGTAGATCTGGTGGTGGGGCCAGATGCTTACAGAGACCTCCCAAAACTTATCTCAGAGGTAGAAGGTGGCCAAAAGGCTGTAAATGTGCTGCTGTCAAGGGAAGAGACCTATGCTAATATTTCTCCTGTCAGGCTTAACTCTAACGGGGTATCTGCCTTTGTTACCATCATGCGTGGCTGTGATAATATGTGCAGCTTCTGTGTAGTTCCCTTCACCCGCGGAAGGGAGAGGAGTAGAGATCCACACTCCATAGTGGAGGAAGTAGCGGAACTAGCCGAACAAGGATACAAGGAAATAACCCTGCTAGGCCAAAATGTAGATTCCTACAAGTGGTCTCCTGATGCCTCTCTAAAAGGAAAAGCACAGATAGAAAAGAAAGAACGGACAGGGGAAACCATAGAAATAGTAACCTTTGCAGAACTGCTGGAAAGGGTAGCTATGGTGGATAAAAGTGTGAGAGTTCGATTTTCTACTTCCCACCCTAAGGACATCACAGATGAGGTTTTATATACCATGGCTAGACATGATAACATCTGTAACTACATACACCTCCCCGCACAGTCTGGAAGCTCACGTGTGCTAGATCTTATGAATAGAGGCTACACAAAAGAGTGGTATTTGAAAAAAGTAAAGAGGATCAGAGAAATTATGCCTAACTGTGCTATCTCTTCTGATATTATCACAGGTTTTTGTACGGAAACGGAAGCAGATCACCAGGAGACCTTAGAGGTTATGGAAGCTTCCCGCTATACCCATGCCTTTATGTTTGCTTACTCTGAGCGCCCGGGGACCATGGCAGCTAGAAAAATGGAAGACGATGTGCCAGAAGAAGTAAAAAAGAGACGCTTACAAGAAGTCATCCAGCTCCAAAATACAGTTTCCCTAACGCTAAACCAGCTGGACGTAGGGAATACATTCCGCATATTGATAGAAGGGAATTCTAAGCGTTCCAGGGCAGATTTTTGTGGGAGAACAGACCATAATAAAATGGTGGTTTTCCCTAAGAAAGAAGGCCTAGCACCTGGAGATTATGTGATGGTGAGGATACTTTCTGCCTCAAGTGCTACCTTAAAAGGACAGATAGAAGAAACAGAAATGATACGCGCATAAGCCCTTTCTATGACCCTCACGCAAATCAAACAAAGGTACCAGATAGTAGGTAACTGTCGGGAAATTAATACTGCTGTAGAGATAGCCTTGCAGGTAGCCCCTACAGACGTTACTGTGCTGGTATACGGGGAAAATGGAACGGGTAAAGAGGTATTCTCCAGAATCATACATGATAATAGTAAGCGTAAGCATAAAAACTTTATTCCCATCAATACTGGGGCTATCCCTGAGGGAACCCTGGATTCGGAACTTTTTGGACATGAGAAAGGCGCTTTTACTTCAGCTATAGAAACCAGAAAGGGCTACTTTGAGGAAGTGGAAGGAGGATCTATTTTTCTGGATGAAATTGGAGAAATGCCCTTAGCCACCCAAGCCAGGTTACTGAGATTACTTGAAAATGGAGAATATCTGCGGGTAGGTTCCAGTAAAGTTCGTAGGTCAGACGTTAGGGTAGTGGCTGCTACCAACAGGGACCTGCTGGAAATGATACGTAATGGAAGGTTCAGGAAGGACCTGTATTTCAGACTAAATACGGTGTCTATAAAGGTGCCGCCTTTACGCGAGCGAGGGGATGACATAGAACTACTCTTTACCTATTTCTCCCATGAATTTGGGGATAAATACCAGCGAGAACCCATAGAACTACATCCTGACGCTGTTCCTATGCTGTACCAGTATCGCTGGCCGGGAAATGTAAGGGAGCTAAAAAACCTGGCAGAAAAACTGACCTTACTGGTCAGAGGAAATATAGTATCTCCAGATGAACTTCAGCAGAACCTACTCATACGTGAGAGTTATGTACCCACCATAGTTCCCATGAATGGAAATGAGGCTGAATCAGCTAATGGGGCAGAAGGGAGAAAAGAGCTGGATATACTCTATAAACTCATTTATGACCTGGGAAAAGAAGTGTCAGATCTAAAAAAGATGATTTTTCTGGGTATGCAAGGAAGGGAAGTAGAAACACCTGCCCCCGTTCCTACCGTAGCCCAGCCCTACCAACAAGATTACTTTACCAATGAGTATGGACAACCCATGCAACCAGTTAAGAAAGCTACTCCACTTTTAGAGGAGTCCCTTTCTCTGGAAAAGAAGGAGAAGGAGCTCATTATAAAAGCACTTAATAAGCACGCTAACAACAGAAAGAAAGCAGCCTCAGAGTTAGGAATTTCTGAACGTACCCTATACAGGAAGATCAAAAACTACGACATAGATATGTGAGCCTACCCAATTTATCTTTCTATGAAAAAAGTAACAGTCATCAGTACATGGGTAGTAGTCTGGATATTTGCCTCCATGGGGGTAGGATGTACTACTACTTTTAACTTTACAGGGGTACCAGCAGGGGGAGATGATGGGCTGGAAACCATAGCTATTGATCTATTTGGAAACCAGGCACCTGTGGTAGTTCCTAACCTGGCGCAGGAGTTTACCCAACAATTACAGGATAGGTTCATCAGTCAGTCCAGGCTAGCCCTTATAGCTTCGGATGCAGATGTAAATGTATCTGGGTCTATTACCCAATATAGGATTAGTCCGGTAGCCATTTCAGGAGACGAGAGAGCTGCCCAGAATAGGCTAACCATAGGTGTACAGGTGAAATATGAAAATATGGTGACCCCTGAGGACAGCTGGGATCAGTCATTTAGTAGCTTTGTAGACTTTGACAGTGATCTGGATTTTATTAGTATAGAGCAAGAGAAGATTTCGGAAATTGTAGAGCAGCTCACCCAGGATATTTTCAATAAATCACTTGGGAAGTGGTAAGGCCGTCAGCCTGATATGCGTAATTCAATTACACCCCTAAAACTATTTTTACTGGCACGGGAGCGCAAGCTTAACTGGGCTGAATTACGATTGATTAAAACCTGGCAAGAGTCATATCCCTATTTCTCTCTACTCCATTTCATTAATGCTAAACAGACCCATAAGCGGGAAGATCTGTTTCTGGCTTCTGCCTATGCCTCTGATAGATCTTTATTAAAGGCATACATAGAGAATGGATCTGTTTCCGCTCAGCATACCTGGCCGGAAATTCAGAAAAGACCTAAGCCCGTACCGGTAGAAGGTATTCCTAAGGAACATACGGAACTGTTTGCTATCGTAGACTTTGATCGTTTAGTAAAAAAGCCCCTCACACCAGAGATTCCTTTTTTTGTTTGGCAGGATGAGCCACAAAGTCCTAAAAATGAATTTCTTAATCTTAAGATAAAGTCGCTTACCTCTCAATATCTGGACTTACCAGGGAAGATAGGCCAGGAGCTTGACAACTTCAGGCAGTCTATGCCCATTTTTATTCCTGCTAAAGAAGAGTCTCCCAGCAGTAAGGAAGTAGAAAAATCTGCTAATATCCTTGATCAGTTTCTGGAGAATCCTACCCTGGATAGAATGAGTCCAGATGCAGAAGTACGACCAGATGAAGATGCAGTAGCCAGCGTAGAGGAGAATGATGAGATTGTAACAGAGACTATGGCCAAGCTCCTCTGGAAACAGGGACAGCTGGAAGATGCATTAGATATGTACCAAAAGCTGTGCTTGTTATTCCCTGAAAAAAGTGATTACTTTGGCGTTCAAATAAAGAAACTTAAAAGAAGCTGATGTTTTTTATACTCGGATTTATTGCTGTCTTGATTGCTGTAGCCTTGATATTTGTGGTGATCATCCAAAACAGTAAAGGAGGCGGATTAAGTAGCACCTTTGGTGCTTCCAGTGCTACCAACATCTTGGGGAGCAGAAGGAGTAATGAGTTTATAGAAAAAGTTACCTGGTACCTGGCTGGTGGATTAGCGCTTATAGCCTTCGTAGCTAATGTAATAGGGATGACAGCCACTACAGATGAGAGAACCCTTAGGATGGGGCAGGCCATAGAAGAAGGGGGTGTATACCTGGATAATGCTACTGAAATAGCTGATCCTAGCCTACTTCAAGATAATGGAGGAGAAGAGCCTGCTGAATAAGAAATAAAATATTTATATATCTAAAATGGGCAGCCTGTAAAGGTTGCCCATTTCTTTTCATACAACTACAGGAAAAGCTTTAGGCTTTATCAGATTTAGCTGTGCTGGCGCCTAGAATTCTATATAAAGGACAGAACTTCACAGTACCTGTTACTAGTAAGATTCCACCTACTACCAGAAGAACAATAGCTACTGTTCCGCTAATGATTCCGCCAAAGTAAAGTCCTGCTACTGCTAAGGCCAGTAATATCCGTACGATACGGTCAATAGTTCCTACATTTGCTTGCATAATTCGTGGGGTTAGTGTCAGAATAATAACTAATCTACCCTGACCAAGGGGCTGATTCAGTGATAAAAGTCACAGGATGGGCTGAATTTCCTTCTGTTGTATCTCTATTCTCCAAAATATTTTATTCTCCCATAGATCTTGCCTTCCTACAGGATAATTGTGATTTGGAGAATAGCTGTAGTATGTTTGCCCTTTTAAGTAAATCATCTATGAGAATCAGACCTCGAAGAAACCGTAGGACGGCGGCTATACGAGCCTTGGTAGAAGAAACTAGCCTCAGAATTTCCTCCCTCATTTATCCCTTGTTTATTCTTCCTCCTAAGCTAGCAGCTGATGAAGTATCCTCTATGCCGGGAATATTCAGACGTAATCCTGAAGATACCCTGAAGGAGGTTGAAGAATGCTTAGCGCTGGGAATTGCTAGCTTCATTCTGTTTCCAGCTATTCCAGAGGAAAGTAAAGATCCTATCGCCACTTATAGCTACCATCCTGATAACTTTTATCTGCACACCATTCGGATGATAAAAACCCGTTTTCCAGAGGCTACCGTCATCACAGATGTAGCTATGGACCCATATAGTTCAGATGGTCATGACGGGCTGGTGAAAGAAGGGAATATCCTGAATGATGAGACCTTACCTATACTAGGAAAAATGTCCTTAGCACAGGCAGAGGCGGGGGCAGATATCATAGGTCCTTCAGACATGATGGATGGCAGGGTAGGATATATACGAGATGTGCTGGATGAGAAAGGGTATGAGGAGGTAGCCATCATGTCTTACACAGCTAAATATGCCAGCGCCTGTTATGGTCCTTTCCGGGATGCCCTGGACAGTGCCCCCAAAGCTGGAGATAAAAAGACCTACCAAATGAACCCTGCCAATAGACGAGAAGCCCTAAGGGAGGCTCTGCTGGATGAAGCTGAGGGGGCAGACTACCTCATGGTTAAGCCGGCACTCCCTTATTTGGATGTCATCAGTGATCTGAACATGAGCAGCACCTTGCCTGTGGTAGCTTACCAGGTGAGCGGAGAATACGCCATGATTAAAGCTGCCGCCGCTAAAGGTTGGCTATTAGAAGAGGCAATGGTTAAGGAAACCCTCACCTCCATTAAGAGGGCTGGTGCAGATGCCATCATAACCTATTTTGCAAAGGATTTGGCAGCTCAGGCATAAATATTGACCGTATTTGGCATTGCATTTGTTTAGACAGAAGTAATTCGGTAGGCCAGAGGACGTATTTCAGCTGATAGGAAATTACTTTTTCCTTTACAGCTTGGTAACAATTGATATGCTTGTTTCGTAATTTGTGCGTTAACCGGAATAACCTCTATTACATGAAATTAATTCTTCCCCTGATTCTGTGGTGCTGCTTTTTAGGAACCTTTACTGAGGCCACAGCTCAGATCTCTCCCTACGAAAGTCACATAGCCTTATACAGAGATGCAGAAGAGCTCTATGAAAAAAAGCTGTATGCAGCTGCCCAAAGAAAACTGGGAGATTTTCTGGAGAATGAAAGATACCTACGTGGAGATGACTTTAATGATCTGCACGTAAACGCCAGGTATATGCAGGCAGTCAGTCAGTACCACCTGGAACAAAGTGATGCCGCCCTCAGTCTCACCCAGTTTGCAGAGGAGTTTCCCGAGAATACAAAAGCCATGATGGCGTATTACTAC
>JBCCLI010000168.1:0-12912 GCA_039026975.1 Bacteroidota bacterium
ATCACTAATATTAGCTGTTTTGGGGCAGATGACGGTGGCCTATCAGTAGTAACCACGGGTGGTACGGGAAATTTGACTTACACCTGGAGCCCTGCCCTACCCACAAATGCAGTCCAGAGTAATTTGGCACCTGGGGCCTATGAGGTCATAGTAGCAGATGAAAATAGCTGTACAGACACTGCGAATGCACAGGTAGTACAGCCGCCATTGTTAGAATTAGACGTAGTAGAGAAAAAAGATGTAAGCTGCTCAGATGCCAGTAATGGCTTAATCAGTGTAGCAGCCACAGGAGGTATCCCCAGCTACCAGTATTCACTGGATGGATTTACCTACCTGGACATTAATACTTACACTGGCCTACAAGCAGGTGCATACATAGTGTCAGTAAGAGACCAGAACGGCTGTGTTACCAGCACAGCCCCTCAGCAGGTGTTATCGCCCGCTAAACTGAATGTTCTCGTAACAGGGCAGGTCAACCCTAGCTGTAATACTACCTTTGGGTCTATAGCTGTCATAGGAGATGGGGGCACCCCCGCCTATGAGTATTCTATAGATGGAACTAATTACACTACCGCTACCCTATTTGATGGATTGGGACCTGGTACTTACACCCTGGATATTCGAGATGCTAATAATTGTTCTGCCAGCACGGAAACCCAAATTCTGGAAATTACAGACCCCTTTGGCTTTGTGGATTCCCTAGCTAATATTAGCTGTTTTGATGAGGAAGATGGCGTAGTGGTTATTGAAGCTGCCGGAGGAACGCCAGGATATGAATATTCACTGGATGGACAAGCTTTTGGGCTAGACTCAGTATTTACAGACCTGGGACCTGGTCAACACATAGTGGTCATCCGTGATGATCTTGGCTGTGCATTTGCTGTGAACTTTGACATAGATGAACCCACAGAATTGACAGCTATCATTGGCTCCCAAAGCCCCCCTAGCTGTAATGGGTTGTCAGATGGAGCCGCTGTTATCATTGGAAATGGAGGAACACCTACCTACCAGTTTAGGCAGGGAGCAGGTCCATTCTCTCCAGTAAATAATTTTTCTAATCTAGCATCCGGAACCAGTACCTTTGAAATTCAAGATGCTAATGGGTGTGTGGCAGAGGTAAACATCTCCCTATTTGAGCCTGACTTACTTGAAATAGCAGTAGACTCTATCAGCCCCGTAGTATGTAATGGAGAAAGAAACGGCTTTATTTCCCTTAGTGCAGACGGGGGAACGCCTAACTATCTATACTCGCTGGATGGAAATAACTTCTTTAACGTATCTGAATTTATCAGCCTTTCTCCAGGAGATTATACCTTCTATTCCAGGGATGCTAACTCCTGCGTAGATTCTGTGGATGTTGTAATGACAGAACCTCCCATTCTCAATCCCATTATCATAGATACTAATCCCATTTCATGTTTTGGGGAAAGCTCAGGATTAATAGAAATAGATGCTGAGGGAGGGGTACCTCCATACAGCTTTTCTAATGATAATGTCACTTTTGGGGCTATAACTACCTTTGGTCAGTTAGGGGCAGGAACGTACTCTTTCTTTGTAAGGGATGCCCAAGGTTGCGTGCGAGAGATCAATCAGACCTTATTGGAGCCTACCCCACTATTTTTTCAAAGTAGCTCCGCCAATGTCAGCTGTAATGGTACAAATGATGGTTTTGCTTCTGTAGAAGTAAGCGGTGGAATTACCCCTTATACATATGCATGGTCTAATGGGGAAACAGGTAGCACAGTATCTGACTTATCAGGTGGCCTGTTGGCAGTAGTTATAACAGATGCTAATGGTTGTACCCTCACGGAGACATTTGACATCATTCAAAATCCGCCGCTTATAATTGACTCTCTTATATCCCAGGATGTGAGTTGCTTTGGGGCACAGGATGGAGTCGCCAGGGTAGTAACATCTGGAGGAACAGGCGTTATTTCCTATGCATGGTCTGATAATTCCACCAATCCCAATAACTTTGGATTATCTGGTGGAACATATGCAGTAACTATTTCTGATACTGAGGATTGTACCATACAAGATTCTGTGGTCATAAATGAGCCAGACTCACTATTCATAGAAATTCAAAGACAGGAAGATGCAAGGTGCCAACTAACTAATGGGCTTATCAGTATAGAAGCAGTTGGAGGAACACCTACCTATGAGTATATGTGGGATACAGATCCTCCTACGGATCAAACCACCCTAACCAACCTCAGTGGTGGAACCTATACAGTTACAGTAGTAGACGCCAATGACTGTCAGGTGGAAAGTATCATTTCCATAGACTCTTTAGCCTCTCCCGTAGCTGACTTTACGCCCGTATGGACAGAAAGAGACTCCAGTGTGTGGGATCCTCAGGGAACCAACTTCCTGAACCTCTCTACAGGAGCAGTAAGGTTTGAGTGGACCTTTGGAGATGGCAATATTTCTGATGAAACTAATCCGCTTAATGAGTATATAGATCCCGGTACTTACTGGGTTACGCTAACTGCTTTTGATGCCTTAGGAGAATGCCCCTCTGTAGACTCTCTGCTATTAGAGCTTATTCCCAGAGGGAATGTATTTCTCCCCAATGCCTTTAGTCCCAATAATGACGGCTTTAATGACGAGTTTAAACCTGTGGGACTACAGATCAATGAATTCAAGATGTCCATCTTTGATCAGTGGGGAAACCTCATAAAGGAAACTGACGGACTGACAGAGGCATGGGATGGATTACATTCAGATGGAAGTCCAGCACCAGAAGGGGTATACGTATTCATCATCCGGGCACTCATTAATGATGGTACTACTTATGAACGCACAGGTTCTATCACCCTCATAAGATAAATAGCCTGTAGATATGGCTAAAAAGGCTTCCATATAAGTGGGAGCCTTTTTTTATGTTTAATTTTAGCTATTTCTACCTCTTATGGAAACCGACATCCAAAACATTCTCGTAACTGGCTCCTCAGGATATTTGGGTAGAACGCTCGTATATCTTCTGAAAGATACTTTTCAGGTAAAAGGAATAGACAGATTCCCAGCCCCTACTACTGATTTCATCGTAGATCTTAGGGATAGAAAACAAGTAGAGAAGGCTTGTGAAAAACAGCATGCCATCATCCATACCGCTGCCTTGCATGCCCCACATGTACATACTCATAGCCGAGAAGAATACATAGACACTAATGTGAAGGGAACACTTTATCTACTGGAAGCAGCTCTGAAGCAGGGAATCAAACGGGTTATTTATAGTTCTTCCACTTCTGTATACGGAAATGCACTGGTTAATCCCCAAGAAGCCGTATGGGTGACAGAAACCCTGGCGCCTAGGGCCAGGGATATATATGACATCACTAAACTAGCTGCTGAGGGCTTATGTGAAGATGTATTTTCTCCTTCCAAATTGGTAACCTTGTGCTTACGTATTTCACGTTTCTGGCAAGAGCCTCTACCACAGAAGTTATGGTATAGGCTATACAGAGGGCTGGATGTCAGGGATGCTGCAGCTGCCCATGTACAGGCTTTATCCTATCCTGCAGAGCAGTTTGAGACCTTTAATATCTCTTGTGATTCTCCTTTTTCTAAAGAAGAAATGCCTATGCTTCTGTACGCGCCTCATGAGATTATTGAGAGGAAAGCGGAAAAGGTTATTCCATTTTACCGAGAGATGAAGTGGCCTATTCCTAATAGCATAGACAGGGTGTATGTGATAGACAAAGCAAAAACCTTACTGGGCTTCCATCCTACTTATTCCTACCTACACTTAATGAATGACATCCGAGAAGCCACTCAGCAAGAAGATTCCTTTTCCTGAACATAGTTGTCCATGAATAATAAAGGCTCTTTGTAGGTGTATGTTGGTGAAATCCACGTCTATCCATACGTACGTACTATCCTAATTTCATGAAGACAAATAGAAGAATTTTTGTAAAGCAAGGTGTCTTGGGAGCCACAGGTCTCTTACTTTCTTCTCAGGCATCCGCTTATAGCCGCATATTAGGGGCAAATGACATTTTAAGATTTGCAGTAGTAGGCCTAAATGGCAGAGGTAAAGCGTTAGTTAGGGCTATACAGGCAGTGCCTAATACTGAGATTACCCACCTCTGTGATGTTGACAGTGTAGTCTTAGAAAAGGCTAAGGCATATACAATAGAACATGGTAGTAAGGCCCCCAAAACTGTCATTGATTACCGTAAGCTGCTGGAAGAAAAGGACATAGATGTGATAGCCATAGCTACCCCTGACCATTGGCATGCTCCTATGACCCTTATGGCAGTACAGGCAGGCAAGCATGTCTATGTTGAAAAGCCCTGCTGCTATAATCCCGAAGAAGGAGAAATGCTGATCGAGGCTCAGAAAAAGTATGGTAAGCTCATTCAGATGGGAAACCAACAGCGCTCCGGACTGGCATCTATAGAGGCTATCCAGGATATACGTGAGGGCATCATCGGAGAGGTATACCATGGAAAAGCCTGGTATGCAAACACTCGTGGGTCCATAGGGAAAGGGAAGGAAATAGCCGTTCCTGAACACCTGGATTGGGATTTATGGCAAGGCCCTGCCCCTAGAATGCCCTATAAAGACAATTATGTACACTATAACTGGCACTGGTTTGAACACTGGGGGACAGGAGAAATCAACAACAATGGAACGCATGAGATAGATATTTGTCGCTGGGCCTTAGGGGTAGACTACCCCACTAAGGTAAGCTCAAGCGGTGGAAGGTACCACTTTAAGGACGACTGGGAATTCTATGATACCCAGATTGCTAATTTCGAGTATGAAGGAGGGAAGATGATCACCTGGGAGGGAAGAAGCTGTAATGGACTTCAGTTCTTCCAACGAGGAAGAGGAGTTACTCTACACGGAACTAATGGCACCATTCTCCTGGATAGGAATCTATACATCGTGTATAACCACAAGGGAGAAGAAGTGAAGTGGGTAAAGGAAGGCGTGGAGTCTGCCACTACTAATACCGTGGGTATGGGAGGACTGGATGTCAGCCACATGAATAACCTTGCTAATGGGATCAGAAATGGGGAAGTTCTAAACTCCCCTATAGATGACGGCTACAAAAGTAACCTCCTCTGCCACCTAGGCAATATCTCCCAAAAAGTAGGACGTGTCCTAAACATAAATGGGAATAATGGCCGTATCCTAAATGATAAGAAAGCCATGAAGATGTGGTCTAGAGAATACGAACCTGGATGGGAAATGAAGGTGTAGCTTCTATTAACATAAAGTATAAGCACAATCCAGCCCTTCCTCAGTCCCTCAAACTGTGGAAGGGCTTACTCGTATCATCAATCAACTCTTTTACTTACTGAAAGAGTCCTATCCTCACAGGGCAAGCATGTTCCCATATAACATATATAAAAATCAATATATTTTTCTTGAATTTTCATCTGTTTGTGTAAATTTATAGATAGACAGTAAATAGAGGGTATCCATGCAGCCTAGTATAAATGGGTATTTCTTCTCTCTATATTTACTCAATTTTACCCTCATACAGGGGCAATCACTAGACAACCAATCATTACCGAAGAACATGAGAACTCGTAATTATTTTCTAGGCATATTTCTTCTATCAGGTCTATTATGGGCTGCTTGCGGATCAGAAACAACTAGTGCAGAAGCGGAAGAAGAACCCTCTCCTACGGAGGTAGCATTTGTTTCCCTATTTAATGGGGAAAACATGGAAGGATGGAGAAATTATAATGCAGATACCATCTCTCCTAACTGGCAGGCAGAAGAGGGGGCTATGACCCTGGTAGCAGGTGGAGGGGGTGACATTGTCACAGAGAAAAAATATGAAAATTTTGAGCTAACCATGGAGTGGAAAATATCTGAGAATGGAAACAGTGGGATCTTTTTTCGTGTTATAGAGTCTGATTCCTTAGGGGCGGCTTACTTTAGCGGCCCGGAAATGCAAGTGCTAGATAACGCGGGTCACCCGGACGCTAAAATAGATAAGCATAGAGCTGGAGATAACTATGATCTCCATAGCTGTGAGACAGAAACGGTACACCCTGCAGGAGAGTGGAATACCGTACGCCTCATTGTGAATGAAGGAAATGTCCAGCATTGGTTAAATGGGACTAAAGTAGTGGAATACACCATAGGAAGTGAAGAGTGGGAAGCCCTTTACCAAGCAAGTAAATTCAGTGATTGGCCGGAGTATGCTAGAAATGCAAAAGGTCATATAGCGCTTCAAGATCACGGAGACCAAGTTTGGTTCAGAAATATTATGATTAAAGAACTCTAAGATTTATTGAAAGAATAGAAAGGTATTCATCCAGAAACGAACTACTCAACATGCTACGTAACTCATTCATCATCAGTCTACTGTTACTGTGTACACTCACTTTTTTCTCTTGCGAACAGAGACCCGTGAAGTTGTTGGTATTTTCTAAGACTGCGGGCTTTAGGCATGCCTCTATCAAAGAAGGAAAGGAAGCCCTTCTTAAGATGGCTGCTGAGAGTAATTGGCAGATAGATACTACTGAAAACTCAGAAGTATTTACAGAAGATAATCTACAAAGCTACAGTACAGTTATCTTCCTGAATACTACGGGAGACGTACTCAACTTCGAACAGCAGGCAGCCTTTGAGAGATACATACAAGCGGGAGGAGGTTTTGTAGGTATACATTCCGCCACTGATACTGAGTATGACTGGCCCTGGTATGGAGGGCTGGTGGGTGGATATTTTGATGGACACCCTGGAGACCCAAATGTGCGAGAAGGGAAAGCTACTGTTGTAGATACAGACCATCTTTCTACCCAGGGATTTGCTGAGGAGTGGATCAAAGTAGATGAGTTCTACGACTTCAAGTCTATGAATCCAAGCATTAAGCTGCTTGTGACCATAGATAAAAACTCCTATGATTATGGGGAGAATACCCAGCACCCAGTATCCTGGTATCATGATTACGAAGGTGGAAGATCTTTCTATACTAGTTTTGGGCACACCCCAGAAACCTTCTCAGAGGAGCAATACCTCAAGCACCTCAAAGGAGGGATAACTTATGCCATAGGGAAAAATAGCCTTAACTATGCTAGTGTTCGCTCTCTCCTGCCTCCTGATAAAACGCGGTTTGCTCAAAAGGTATTTGTGGAAGGGCTAAATGAACCTATGGAGCTGGATATCACAGAAGATAAAAAGCTGTACTTCATAGAGAGAAAGGGAGGATTCTATGTGTATGACACCCAGCGAGAAATCAAGAAAAAAATAGCAGATATGCCCGTCCATACTAAGTACGAGGACGGATTACTTGGACTAGCGCTGGACCCTAACTTCTCTACTAACGGCTGGGTCTACATGTTCTATTCTCCCGTAGGAGAAGAACCTGTCCAGCATGTATCCCGCTTTACTCTCTACACAAATGACAGCCTGGATTTTAACAGTGAAAAAGTTATTCTCAAGATCCCCGTACAGAGAGAGCAGTGCTGCCACTCTGCTGGCTCGCTGGAGTTTGGACCGGACGGAAATCTCTTTATTTCTACCGGAGATGATACCAGTCCATTCGATATTAATGAGCAGACGTATAATGCTAATGGATTTGCTCCCCTAAATGAGAAACCAGGATTTAGTCCTTGGGATGCCCAAAAATCTGCAGGTAATATGAATGACCTGAGAGGCGCTGTCCTAAGAATTACTCCTACATCTGATGGGAGCTACACTATTCCAGATGGTAACCTCTTCTCTAAAGATGGATCTGAAGGAAAGCCAGAAATATATGTGAAGGGGTGTAGAAATCCGTTTAGAATTTCCATAGACTCCAGGAGAAAATGGGTGTATTGGGGAGACGTAGGCCCAGATGCGGGAGAAGATAATCCTAACAGAGGTCCACGTGGGCATGATGAGGTAAATCAGGCCAAGAAACCCGGATACTATGGATGGCCATACTTTATAGGGAATAATAAGCCTTACAAGCACTTTAATTATGCTTCCGGAGAGTCTTCAGAAGATTTCTATGATCCTGCTGGAGCCGTCAATAAATCACCCAATAATACAGGTCCAGAGTTACTGCCACCTGCTCAACCAGCCTTTATTTGGTATCCATATGCAGAGTCAGAAGAATTTCCCATGCTGAAAAAAGGAGGAAGAAATGCCATGGCTGGGCCAGTATACTACCATGACGACTATGAAGGGGAGAATAAACTCCCGGAATATTATGATGATAAGGTCATCGTCTATGACTGGATGAGAGGATGGATGTTTGCAGTTAGCCTGGATAGTGAAGGAGATCTGGCCCAGATGGAGCCCTTCCTGGAACAGTTTGAATTCGCGAATCCTGTGGACATAGTCATGGGGCCTGAAGGAGCTATGTATGTCATGGAATATGGCACCAGCTGGTTTGAGAAGAATGCTGATGCGAGAATTTCCAGAATAGATTTTGCCAGGGGGAACAGGCTACCGGTGGCCAAGTTATCAGTAGATAAGCCAGTAGGAGGAGCGCCTATGAAAGTAACCCTTGACGCCAGTGCCTCCTATGACCTGGATTCGGAAGAACAACTAAGGTATGAATGGACTATTAACGGAGAAAGCTTCACCACAGAGACACCTGAAGCTACTTATACCCTGAAACAGGATGGAACTTATCAGGCAGTAGTTAAGGTCATTGATAAAGAAGGCCAAAGCACAAATGCCAGCACGGACATACGAGTTGGTAATGAGCCTCCAGCTATCACGGTAGCATTTCCACAAAACAAAAGCTTTTACTGGCCTAATAGCGCCTTAGACTATGAAGTATCCGTCTCAGACAGGGAGGACGGCCCAGCTTCTGAAGGAATAGCGATTACCATGGATTACTTACCCATAGGAGAGGACCTGACCCTCATAGCGCAGGGCCACACCCAGACAGGGGCTATTCTCAATGGGAAAAGTCTTATATCAGAAAGCGACTGTAAAGCCTGCCATATGGAGAATGGAAAGTCTATAGGCCCCAGCTACTACCAAGTGGCAGATAGATATTCTGATGACTTACCTACTATTAAGACCATAGCGGGAAAGATCATCAATGGGGGAAATGGAAACTGGGGAGAGCAGGCTATGGCCGCTCACCCACAAGTAACCCAGGAAGAGGCAGAAGCTATGGCTGAGTACATCCTGAAAATAGACCAAAAAGAGTTGATAGAAAGCCTACCTACCCAAGGAAGACTCAGACTGACAGACCATAGAAAGGATAACAGCGCCGGACAGTATTTCTTCAAGGTCAGCTACACAGATAAGGGATATGGAGATATAGAACCTCTCACCTCTAATACTGAAATCAGGCTACGACCTGCCAAGCTACAAGCTGAAAATTATGATGATGCTTACGGGATGAGAAAAGTAAACTGGGGAGGAATTGGATCCATGAGAAGGGAGTTTAAGGATAATGATTCGTGGATTTCTTTCAAGAATATAGACCTGACAGGGGTTGAAAGCTTGGAAGCCTATATTAGAAGTGTGCCTACAGGTTACAAGCTAGTGGTAGCCAGCAGCTTGGAAGGAGATATTATTGGAGAAGTAGCCATACCTGAGGTAGAGAATAATGGTGTAAGTGTAAGCATCCCCATTACCAATAGACCTGAAAAAATGGGTACCCTCTATTTCATTTTCATATCTGATGAGGATGTGGATGAAGAGAAGCGCCCATTACTTGACTGGATTTATTTCGAGAGAGGATTAGGAGAATTGGCTGCAAGGTAACATACGGTGCTACCCTATTTTTATGAGAGGCTATTTCTCCCAAACAGATATATGTGGAATGGGGCTTAGGGGCTATCAGACCCACGATTATTTGTAGGAGTCATCCTACTGAAAATTTAGCGTAAATGTTGAAAATGACCTGATTATAGGCTTTCTTCCAACATCAAAAATAGCGTGAGATTTGGCAGAAAAGAAATCAAGTAAAAACAGCAAGTTACAAAAGAAGCTGTGGGCCATACATAGCTGGCTAGGGCTTTATTCGGGCGTAGTCATTGCTGTGTTAAGTTTGTCGGGTGTACTGGCACTGTACAAATTTGATATAGATCATGCCCTGAACTACAGCAAGTTTTATACAGAACCTAAAGGAGAGCGCATTGAGATAGGGCCAGTAATAGACAGCCTAAATCAGAAATATGGGGCTGAAAATTTAGCCACGATAGCAGTCCCAAGTACCCCTGAAAAAACCTGGCAAATTTCTTACTACATACGCGATGGGCTAAGTCTTAAAGCACCGGAAGTTTTTGTAGAGCCCTATACTGGGGAAATACTGGGTACACGTGATTATCAACACTCATTTGCTTATTTCATCAGGAATATTCATGTCCGTCTGTATGAAAGTCTCTTTGGAAGGCAGATAGTAGGATTAGCTGGCCTTGCTTTGCTCATTTCTACCATAACGGGCTTTTGGATTTATGGGAACTTCATGAAAAGGCAGTTCTTCGCCGCCATTAGGAAAAAGAATCTGCGGGTTCAAACGGCCGACTTTCATAAACTTATAGGCATTGCCACCCTGGCCTTCAACCTTATGATAGCCATTACGGGTACCTGGCTGGGCTTACAGGCTTGGCTACAACCCGTGGTAATGGGGGATAGGCCGGGTTTCTATAAACCTGAGGAAAAGCCCCTCACTAAAGAAGAGGATTTACAAATGCCCTTTGATGTAGATCAGGCTATTAAGCGGACAAATGAGATCTTCCCGGAAATGATTGTTCACTTTGTATCACCCTCTAGGAATGGCAGTAGATCCTTGAGAGTAGCCGGAAATGTACCAGGACAGGTTTATGAACGATTTTCCTTTTCTGTTACCCTGGATAAGGAAGATCTCTCCCTGATACAGAAATATGATATTAGGGAGGCCAGTATGGGCGAAAAGGTGTTTTTTGTCCAGGAGGCTTTTCACTTTGGAGATTTTGGAGGTGTCATAACTAAAATCCTCTATTCACTATTTGGGCTAACTTCTGGCTTCCTGGCGCTAAGTGGCTTCGTGATGTACCTAAAACGCACAGAAGTGAAACGCAGTCGTAAACCCACCTTTATCGAGCTGAAACCTCTACTAGTTAGATGGAGCCTGGGGATCTTCGGCGTTTGTGCTTTGTTAGCTTTTTTACAGTTGAGTTTCGGGGTAGTAATCCCTGCTATATTGGTAGTTGTTTGTGTTTACGGAGCATTGCTCTTCCTGGTCGGGAGATACCTGTTTATATTCGCTAAGCAAAGGATCACTAACCTTAGAACTGCATGATGGCGAAAGCAGAACCTAACAAGCTGAATGAGCATATTCTGCTGCCTATTCTGCTATTGATAGCCAATGTGACTATCATTGTGGCTTTTTATGCCCTAAATGAATACTTCAAATTAACGGGAAACTTCTATGAGGGAGTAGCAGTCAGTCTGCCTGACGCTTCCTTACGGGAAACCTTCCTTACTGATGGCTTGCTTTACCTCAGCATTGGGCTTCTTTCGCTCATACCCTCTATTATCTGGAAAAAAAGCTGGATTCTTTTACCGGCCATTGTGGCTAATATAGTCGCTTTGATTATCTTTTGGATGTGAGGAAGTGATCAATAAAACCTACCAAATAAGATCATTATTTCTTAGAAAGCTCAGTCTTCAAAACGGTATGGTCAGAGAAAAGTGTTTCTCCCCTTATTAAAGAAATCTTAGCATATAAAATTTCTCATAGCATCAGGACTAATCCTAACGCTATAAGAAATGATCATATCTACCTTCCTAGAAGGTATAGTTCACGGTTGCTAGGAAGTTTCTTGGTGCACCTGGGAATACTCTTCCTGAATTCAACCCACCTATGAAATATCTCTCATCGAAGATATTATTCACTATTACTGAGAAGCTGACTTTCTCCAGCTGATAATATAATGAGGCTTTTGCGGTAAAGTATTCAGGAAATACAATTATGGGATCAATGATATTAGGCGCAGTATCTATGGTTTGACTTTGACTTACATACCTGGCACCTAAGCCAAAGCTAAAATTCTCGAAAAAACCATTTGCGATGGTATACTTACCCCATATCCCGGCCGTATGCTGTGGATTATTACTTTCCAGACTTAAAGCAGCAATTTCAGATCTATCGTCTTCAATCTCTAAGTCATTGTAAGCATAGTTTACATTAAGAGAGAGCTGCGTACCAATCCTCCCGGTCATGTCAACTTCAACACCCCGGCTGGTCTCGTCTCCTAGCTGTATCATTTGAATCAAAGCACCATTTGAACTAGGATCCTCAGTTAACCTTCCTGTTTGGTTGATTATGTAAAAGGATAATTGAGCCAACAGGCGGTTATTAAATAATGAAGTCTTGGTACCAAACTCAAAAGACTCACTTTCTAGTGGCCCAAAAGTTTCATCTGGATCAATGGAGTTTACAGCACCAGGAACTACTTGTTGATTAAATGACTGAGAGTAACTGACAAATAGATTCACAGCGTCATTCAAGGCGTAAGTAGCCCCTACTCTTGGTAGAAATACTGTATTGTCAATTTGCTCAGATAAATCACCTGCTGAAGCTAGTAGGTTTTCCTGCTGCAGGTCCTCATATCGTAATCCCAATAATACTTTCAGCCTTTCACCCACACTAAGTAAATCTTGTATGTAGAATGCATTATAGCCATTCGATAAGCTGAAAGTAGAAGCTACAGGTGAAAACTCTACCAGTAACTGACTTAAGTCAGAAAAGACTTGTCTATCAGAAAAAACTAGATTGGGGACACCTTGGACTTCGCCATTTGCTGAACGATTCGTACTACTTTGGAATGTATTAAAGTAATCATAGCCTAGCACAAATTCATGATTTACCTTACCTGTATTTGCTTTTGCGACTAAGTAAGCAGTCACAAAGTCAGAATCAACATTGGTAATTCTATCATTAACATTTCTGACTAATTCAGTTCCATCATCTGTAAAGCGATTAGAGCTTCTGGTTTCAATAAAGTTTTG
>JBCCLI010000169.1:0-12850 GCA_039026975.1 Bacteroidota bacterium
TAGAGGGAATTAACCTGGAGGAAATCCTCGCCTCTTTTAAAGCAAGCTACAGTAATCATAAAATTAATGATGTAGATGGCGTCCGGGTAGATTTTCAGAACTCCTGGGTCCACTTGAGAAAGTCTAATACAGAACCCATCATCAGAGTATACTCAGAGGCACCTACACAGGAAGAGGCTGATAAGCTTGCTGATAAAATCATTTCAGAAGTGCAGCAACTGGTGTAAAAAGAAATCTAAGCATATATGTGTTAATGCCCTGGCAGCTGCCAGGGCATTTTTTTTACCCAAAATAGTAGCTACCAAACCGCTTTTTGCGAAAAATTAGCATTTAGCGAAAATTCGCTTGTTTTTCATTTTCGCTATTCCTATGTTTGAACAAATCATAGCAAAAATGGAAAAATCACCTCCTACATTGGACTTAAAGGGAAAGCTTGAATTCACAGCTCCCCTCACATCTCCTTTCCAGGAGATACTCACCCAAGAGGCTCAGTCTTTTCTGATAGCCCTCCATCAGAAGTTTGATAAGAGAAGGCAGGAACTCCTGCTGAACAGAAAGCGAAAGCAGCAGGAACTGGACTCAGGGGCATTACCTACGTTTCTGGCAGAGACCCAGTCTATACGTGAATCAGATTGGAAGGTAGCCCCCCTGCCCCAGGATCTGCTTGACAGAAGAGTGGAAATTACAGGCCCCGTCAGCCGGAAAATGGTCATCAATGCCCTAAACTCAGGGGCTAAGGTTTTCATGGCAGATTTTGAGGATGCAAATTCTCCTACCTGGGAAAACTGTATGGAAGGCCAGATCAACCTAAGAGATGCTGCTAGAGGAGACATTCACTTTTTAGATCCTGCTAAAGACAAGCACTATAAATTAAATGAAGATACGGCCACCCTCCTGGTGAGACCCAGAGGATGGCATCTGGATGAGAAGCACATTAGAATGGAGGGAGAAGCTCTGTCTGCTTCCCTGGTAGACTTCGGCCTGTTTTTCTTCCATAATGCTAAACCCCTTACAGCCAAAGGCTCCGGCCCTTACTTCTACCTACCTAAATTAGAAAGCCATTTAGAAGCCAGGCTTTGGAATGAAGTATTTGTATTTGCTCAGGAGTATATAGGGATTCCTACGGGAACCATCAAGGCTACAGTACTCATAGAGACCATCCTGGCTAGCTTTGAAATGGATGAGATCCTGTATGAGCTACGTGAGCATTCAGCAGGCTTAAACTGTGGGAGATGGGATTACATATTCTCCTATATTAAAAAATTAGGGAAGCGGGCAGACTTTCTGGTTCCTAACCGTGCACAGGTAGGCATGACTGCTCCTTTTATGGCGGCATACTCTAAGCTGGTAATCCAGACCTGCCATAAAAGAGGTGTACATGCTATGGGTGGAATGGCAGCCCAAATTCCCATTAAAGGTGACCCCGAGGCTAATCAGGCAGCCATAGAAAAAGTCAGACAAGATAAGATTAGAGAAGCCTCTAATGGGCATGACGGTACCTGGGTAGCGCATCCCGGACTGGTAGGAGTGGCTATGGAGGTATTTGATGAGTATATGCCTGAAGCCAACCAAATCCATAAACCTATTTCTACAGACACTATCACTCCCCTCCAACTGATAGAAGCACCTGAAGGCAGCATTACAGAAGAAGGTATTAAGATTAACATAGATGTAGGCATAAAATATATAGCCTCATGGCTCACCAGTAATGGGTGCGTCCCTATCTATAACCTTATGGAAGATGCCGCTACAGCTGAGATTTGTAGGACGCAGTTATGGCAATGGATTCGCCATTCTACCGCCAGGCTGGATGACGGAAGAAGTATCACGGAAAGCTTATACAAGGAATTACTGGAGAGTCAGATCACGGCCTTTAAGACTGAGATGGGAGAAGAAGCGTTTGAAAGCGGAAGATTTCCAGAGGCCATAGATCTCTTCAATAAGCTCGTCTTAGATACTGAATTAGAAGAATTTTTAACGCTACCAGCATATACCATTTTATAACCCCTTAACATCAGGAATTATGAACAATCGTGCGCAACAAATTGACGAATTAATCAGTGATTGGCTGGGTAACCCCAGATGGAAGAACGTAATAAGACCCTACAAAGCTAAAGAGGTCATCAACTTAAGGGGTCGTGTGAAAGTAGAATATACCCTGGCAAAAAGAGGGGCAGAAAAATTATGGAGCCTACTCCAGGAAGAAGATCCCATATCCTGCTTAGGGGCTATGACTGGAAATCAGGCCATACAAGAAGTGGAAGCTGGGTTGAAGGCCATCTACTGTTCTGGTTGGCAGGTAGCAGGGGATGCTAACACAGCAGAAACCATGTATCCTGATCAGTCTCTTTATCCTGTAGACTCTGTTCCCTCACTAGTAAGAAGGCTCAATAATGCCCTCATGCGTACTGACCAGATCCACTGGAGTGAAGGAAATGAAGAGAAAGACTGGATGGTACCCATAGTAGCTGATGCGGAAGCGGGTTTTGGGGGTAATCTGAATGCCTTTGAGCTGATGAAGCATATGATAGCCGCAGGAGCTTCTGGCGTACACTTTGAAGATCAGTTATCTTCTGCCAAGAAGTGTGGACACCTGGGAGGAAAAGTGCTGGTACCTACCCAAGAAGCTATTCATAAACTAATAGCAGCCAGACTAGCCTCAGATGTGTTAGGAGTGCCTACCATTCTGATTGCCAGGACAGATGCAGATGCAGCTAATCTTCTTACTTCTGATATAGATGACAGAGATAAATCCTTCTGTACAGGCGAAAGGTCTCATGAAGGTTTCTTTTATGTGAATAATGGACTAGAACAATCTATAGCTAGAGGGCTGGCCTATGCGCCCTACTGTGATATGCTTTGGATGGAGACTTCCAAGCCTAACCTGGAGCAAGCCAGGGCTTTTGCAGAAGCCATTAAAAAGGAGTTCCCTGATAAAATGTTGGCCTATAACTGTTCTCCATCTTTCAACTGGAAGGCACACATGAATGATACTGACCTCATGAAATTCCGTGAGGAGCTGAACCAGATGGGATATAAATTCCAGTTCATCACCCTGGCAGGATGGCATGCCTTAAACAATAGCATGTTTGAGTTAGCTACTGCCTTCAAGAACAAGGGAATGTATGCCTACTCTAACCTGCAACAAAAAGAGTTTGACAATGAGCCTGAAGGCTACAGAGCTATTAAACACCAGGCGTTTGTAGGTACAGGGTACTTTGATAAAATCCAGAATACTATCACAGGGGGTAATGCATCTACCATCGCCCTAAGTGGTAGCACGGAAGAAGAACAGTTTCATAGTTAAATAAGTAATTGGGAATATGCGTGTCTATCTTACGTTCAGGTAGACACGCTTTTTTTATGTCCTTTTGAATAAGTTACCTCTTTAATCTTAGATTATTGACCTATTTTAGATAGGGATATAGTTGTGAAGGTTTATAATCTGACGGGGAGGAAAAATATTAAATAAATTTTTCATGTAAAGGTAGGAATGTTTCTATTTGAGAATGAATATCTTACGCTTTTAAATGTTTTATTTTGAATGATAATTTAGCCATTCGGGTATACTTTTTTTACTATTCCCCCAAGATTGATGCAACTTCATACAAAAAAGTAACGTTCTAAAGGAGTACCCAATCGTCGCTTTATGCCCATTCGAATACATAACCTACATAGTTCCTTTACCTCTGCTCTGGATGTGTCCTCCTTCCGTGTTCGGATTCCCTCTGCAAGCACTTTAGTGCCCCTTTTCAGGCCTTCATTTAAAACCATTTATCTAGCTAATGGGGACAGGAGATATGAGCTAAAATCTGCTGTCATTCCTATGAAGCCCATCGCGTACCTATTCATGGGAACTCTACTCATATGTGTAGCTACTCCTTTTTTTAGGAGAACAGATTTACTTGCATATACGGGATGGCATTTCATTATGGCTTTTGGCTTCCTGCTAATGATGGGAGGAGTAATCTCCCTGAAAGGCTTGGGCTCTTGGTTTCTCAAGCAGACTGTTTCATTTGAGAATGGAAAATTGATCCTGTATAAATCCAGATTATTCTTTCCCGTTATTTTTGAGATACCACTTTCCAATATTGACAGGATTAGTTTTGATGAGAAATGGTTCTTCAGAGATACCGTTTTTCAGGAGGCCGTTCCTAGCTTACATATAGGGTCGCATACCATTACCTTTTTTGAATGGGCAGCTCCTGAAATGGCAGTGGAAATTAAGTCCCTCGTAGAAGAGGAAGTACAGGAGGACTCATTTTCATGGGTCCCTGCTATGGGCCAAATGGCTTAGGCCTTAGAGGTAAAGTGAAAGCTTATGTTGGGAAATAATTCCTGAGTGGAATTAAGATCCCAGGCTGAAGTAGCTAAAAATACTTCAGCTCCATGCTTATCTACAGCTAAAGATTTCAGTTTTCGTAGCCTAAATTCCTTTAACATCTGTGGGTCCTCTGCGGTGATCCAGCAAGCTTTATACAAGTTAAGTGGTTGGTAAAGGCAGGTAGCCCCATATTCATGTTTCAGCCTGTACTGAATCACCTCAAATTGAAGAGCACCTACTGTTCCTATGATCTTTCTACCATTAAATTTACTGGTGAATAGCTGGGCTACTCCCTCATCCATTAGCTGGTCAAGTCCTTTAGCTAACTGCTTGGATTTCATGGGATCCCCATTGTCTACATACTTAAATAGCTCAGGGGCAAAGCTAGGAATACCCGTAAAATTAAGGACTTCTCCTTCAGAAAGAGAATCCCCTATTTTAAAGTTACCGGTATCATATAGGCCTACAATATCTCCTGGATAGGCTTCCTCCACCAGGCTTTTCTTTTGAGCCATAAAAGCAGTAGGATTGGAGAATTTCATTTTTTTACCCAAACGTACATGCAGGTAGTTCTTGTTGCGTTCAAACTGGCCTGAACACACCTTCACAAAGGCGAGTCGGTTTCTGTGATTAGGATCCATATTTGCATGAATCTTAAAGACAAAACCCGTAAACTTATCCTCTAGGGGTTGTATTACTCTTTCTTCCGTTTCACTCTCCTGGGGTTCTGGCGCTATCTGCGTAAAGCAGTCTATCAGTTCTCTTACGCCAAAGTTATTGATAGCACTACCGAAGAATACAGGCGAAAGCATACCTTCTTGGTACATTTCCTCATCAAAGGCTGGGTAAACGCCCTCTGCTAGTTCTACTTCCTCTCGTAATAGATCAGCAGCTCTGTCTCCCAGTTCTTCATCTAGGGTACCATCTTCCAGCTTAGTAATTTCTATAGTTTCTTCACCTTCCTGCTTTTTATGTGCGTCAAAGAGAACTAACTTTTTTTCAAAAAGGCTATACACACCCTGGAAAGAACTTCCCATCCCTACGGGCCAGCTGAGCGGACACACATTTAGTTTTAGCTTACTTTCTACCTCTTCCAGTAGCTCAAAAGGATCTTTCCCCTCCCTGTCTAGTTTATTGATAAAAACTATGACAGGCGTATCCCGCATTCGGCAGACTTCTACTAATTTCTCAGTTTGTGTCTCTACGCCTTTAGCCACGTCTATCACTACAATCACACTATCCACAGCGGTGAGCGTACGGTAAGTATCTTCAGCAAAGTCCTGGTGTCCAGGAGTATCAAGGATATTTATCTTTAGGCCTCTATACTCAAATCCCATGACAGAGGTAGCCACAGAGATTCCCCTTTGCCGTTCAATTTCCATGAAATCTGAAGTAGTTCCCCGCTTAATTTTATTGGATTTGACAGCACCTGCTACCTGTATGGCCCCCCCAAATAGTAGTAACTTCTCTGTGAGCGTAGTCTTTCCTGCATCAGGGTGACTGATAATGGCGAATGTCCTTCTTCTGGCTATTTCTTTCTTCAGATTCATATAGAATAAAACTTACAGAAAAGTCCCATCTGTCAAAGACAAATGGGACTTAAAAGTTAAAATTTGGTTAGAATTAGCTTCCGCTGCTAGTTCCTCCGTTAGTATCTTGATAGATTTTATACAGCCCGTCTAGCTCAGGAGCTATCACAAACTCAGTACGACGGTTTTGCTCACGTCCTTCCTTAGTCTCGTTAGAAGCTATTGGCTGAGTATCTCCTTTTCCTGTGGCAGTCAGACGGTTTCCATCTACACCCATATCTTCAAGTGCTCTTACTACTGCAAGTGCTCTTGCGGTACTAAGACCCCAGTTATCTCTATACTGTCTGTGAATTTTTACTGGCTCACTGTCGGTATGTCCTTCAATTAGGATATCAAGATCACCGTTACTTTTTAGAATATCAGCTAGCGTAGATACTACATCCTTAGATCCCTTGTCCATAGAAGAACGGCCAGATCTAAACAGGATATCATTAGCCATAGTGATATACAGTTTTCCTTCTCTGTAATCAACTTTAACCTGATTTTCATCATAACTTTCGAAGGCTTCAGCGATAGCATCATGTAAGCCAGAGATCTTTACGTTATTAGCCTTAACAGTCTCACTTAGCTTAGCTATCTCTTCTTCGCTCATGTTCAGGTTTTGTTGAAGTTTCTGAGAACTTTCCTGAAGTTTTACATTTTCTTCTTGTGAAGAAGCTAGTTCACTTTCCAGTGCACTCTTCTCAGCAGCAGCAGCAGCCATAGCTTCATCATATTTCTTTTTGGAAACACATGAGGTCATTAGAAGAACGGCTAGTGCCAGGGTAAATAGTTTACTCAAGTTTTTCATAGTTAAACAGGGTTTATGTAAGGATCCGTCAAGATTTAAGTTGAACTGATTATTACGGTTTTTGGTTTCTAGTTGCAACGTTATTGATAGTTCTTTAAATAAGCAAATGTAACCCTTATTTATTCCCCTTGCGGTCAGTTATCATGCTCATATAACACATAAGCGCATATTTGCTTCATTTGACTTTTGCGATATTACGACTATTTGCTAATCACAATTAATAAATGTTGAAGGTAACGATTTACTGTCATTTGGCATAGGGTATTAACGGGCTTTTAACATTTATTATTAAAATCTATCTAAAACAGTCAAAAGAATACGTTATTTTTATAGTTGAAGCTTTTTGTACCAATTTTATCGTCAACATGAACAAGAATTACCAAAAGTTCTGGATTTTCCTTGCCATTTTATGGGTTAATGTGCTTCCACTAGTAGGCCAACCTGAAATAGAGTTGGTTTCCATAGCTAGTGGGTTTGATAGTCCGGTAGACATAGCTAACGCTGGTGATGAAAGACTATTTATTGTAGAGAAAGAAGGTCTTATCAAGATCATCAATGCAGATGGGGAAGTAGAGGAAACTCCTTTCCTGGATATTCAGAGTGTAGTGAATGATAACGCTTCAGAAAGAGGGCTGTTAGGCCTGGCTTTCCACCCTGAGTACAGCACTAATGGCTATTTCTTTGTGAATTACACAGAAGCAGGTGGGGGGTCTGTAGTATCCCGTTACCAGGTATCAGAAAATGATCCGGATGAAGCTACTACCTCTTCAGCTAAGGTTATCCTGAGAGTAGACCAGGATTTTGGGAACCATAATGGAGGAGATATTGCTTTTGGGCCTGATGGGTATCTATACATAGGTTTTGGGGATGGAGGATCTGGAGGAGATCCCAATGATAGAGGACAAGAATTGACCTCTTTGCTGGGCAAGATGCTGAGAATAGATATTGATAATGGAGATCCCTATGCTATCCCTGCTGATAACCCCTTCGCTGAGATTGATGCCGTCCTTGATGAAATCTGGTCTATAGGACTAAGAAATCCTTGGAGATGGAGTTTTGACAGGGAAACAGGAGATATGTGGATAGCAGACGTGGGGCAAGGGATAGTAGAAGAAGTAAGTTTTGAGCCAGCAGGTAGCTCTGGAGGATTAAATTATGGATGGAGATGTTATGAAGGAGACAGGGAATTTAATCTGGAGAACTGTGTGAGCGCAAGTCAGCTAACAGATCCAGTTTTTACCTATAACCACGATCCCTCTGGAGGATTATCCATTACAGGCGGATTTGTGTACAGAGGACAGAAGTATCCCCTACTAGAAGGACACTACATATTTGGTGATTATGCTTCAGGTAGATTTTGGACTACTGTAAAAGAAGGAAATAATTTTACCACAGAAGTACAGGGCGTGCTAATGGGAAACAGCCAGCTAAGCTCCTTTGGAGAAGGAGTGGACGGTGAAATGTATGTAGCTGCCTATAACCAGGGCATCATTTACCAGGTTACTGAGACAAATCAGGTAACAAGTATAGCGGAAGAAATAGGAGAGGCGGTAGCTATCTATCCCAATCCTACTAATGGACGCTTCGTCCTTTCTTTTGAGAATAGTAGAAATGAATCCTTCGAACTAAGGGTGTTAGATGTCTCGGGTAAGTTGGTTTATTCTCAAGAAGAGATAAGAAGTGATAAGGTGGAGATAGATTTGCCTGAGCTTCCTCTAGGCGTTTATCTGGTAAGATTAGCAGGAGAAAGAGTCCTCACAGGTAAATTGATGATTAGAGAGTAAAAAAATCTAATAACATGTGTGGCCAGCCCTTAGGGCTGGTTTTTTTTTGCCATTATTTTCTATTCTGAAATCCAGCAGACAATCTGATAGTGCTTATCCGTGATACTTTCGTGATACTTAATCGGTTACTTGTTAAAGGAAATAATCTGATGGGTGTATGAAAAATATCCTAATCATTGAGGACGACCCTGCCATCGTAGACCTGCTTGAACTCCATTTGAAGGATATGCACTTCCAGGTGGAGAAAAGTTTTCACGGGAAGGAGGGCCTACACACAGCCCTAAAGGGCACACATGACCTGATCATTCTGGATATTATGTTGCCAGAAATGGATGGCATAGAGATTTGCAGAACCTTACGAGCTAAGGAAGTGCATACACCTATCATTATGCTAACGGCCAGGTCAGAAGAGATAGATAAAGTATTAGGCCTGGAAACGGGGGCTGATGATTATCTCACTAAACCCTTCAGTGTAAGAGAATTCCTGGCCAGGGTAAAGTCAGTCATGAGGCGGAGAGAAATGGATTTATCTGATGCAGGGGAAGGGGACCCCCCAAAAAACACCATCGTGTTTAATGAATTAGAAATTGATGAAGAGAAAAGGTTAGTCAGGCTTAATAATGACAGGATAGAATTGACTCCTAAAGAATTTGATTTATTGCTACTACTTGCCTCCAATCCGGGTAGGAGCTACTCAAGGGATAAGCTCCTAAACCTGGTTTGGGGATATGAATACAAAGGCTATGAGCACAATGTAAATTCACACATTAACAGGCTGCGAGCCAAGATAGAATCAGACTTATCTTCCCCTAAATACATTCTTACTACCTGGGGAGTGGGTTACAGATTTGCAGACTTATAATAGCTGAGAAAGAGAGACATGAATATATTTCCTAATAAACTCTTCTGGAGAATATCAGTAACCCTTCTCCTGATTCTGGCATTTGTAGGGGTGGCTTATGTCATGATTACGGTGGATACCTTGGAGGATTATTTTCTGAAAAAACACCAGCGGCTGCATGCACCCATAGCCTCTGCCATGATTGAAGAAGTACATCCCTTTGAAGAGGGAAGCGTAAGAAAAGATGCCCTTCATCAGATTATGCACTCCATGATGGCAGTGAATCCTGCTGTAGAAGTGTATTTGCTAGATGGAGAAGGAACTATACTTGAATATGTAGTTCCCAAGAAAACAATAGAGCTTACAGCTGTGCCCTTAGCTCCCGTTAAGGAATTTATAGAAACGAGCGGAGAGAAAATGGTACTAGGGGTAGATCCCAGGAATTCTCAAGAAAGGAAAGTCTTTTCTGCTGCGCCCGTTTATGAAGCTGATAAGCTGGTGGGCTATGTTTATATCATCCTGGCCAGTGAGGAGTTTGAAGCCATTCAAGCCTATGAGAAAGCAGATTTACTTCTTTCTCTTGGAGGAAGGAATATGTTAGTTACCCTCTTAGTATCCTTCATAGCAGGCCTATTTCTTTTCTGGTATTTCACCAGGAATATTAACCATATCATCCAGGCAGTAAATAAATTTAGGGATGGTAAACTAACAGCAAGAGTGGAAGCTGAGCAAGCTGGTGAGTTAAAGCCCCTGGCCCTAACCTTTAATGATATGGCGGATGCCGTGGTTGCTAATATTCAGAAGAAAGAAACCCTGGATAAGCTCAGAAGAGAACTGATAGCTAATATCTCACATGACCTGCGTACACCCTTATCTATCATTCACGGATATGCAGAGACCCTTTGGATGAAAGGTATTAGTCTGGCAGAAGATGAGCGGCAGGTATATATAAAGCATGTACTAGATCATACCTACCGGCTGGAGAATTTAGTGAAAGAGTTATTTGAACTCTCTAAACTGGAAGCTCAGCAAATACAGCCCAAGCCCGAGCCATTTTCCCTGAGCGAGCTCGTGCAAGATGTAGTGCATAGCTACCTGATTATAGCGCAGGAAAAGAATATTCAGCTTCACCCCGTTTTCCTTCAAGACCAGTTAGTGGTGTTGGGGGATGTGGCACTCATAGAAAGAGTGCTCCAAAACCTAATAGATAATGCGCTCAAGTTTACAGATGAAGGGGGAAATGTGTGGATCAAGATGGAAAAGCAGGCAGGCCAAGCTTGTATCAGGATTGAAGATAGCGGGGTGGGCATTCCTGAAGAAGACCTTCCCTACATATTTGACAGGTATAGAAGGGCAGAGAAAAAGGCAGTCAACCGAGTAGAAAGTACAGGCCTAGGGTTGGCCATTGTAAAGAAAATAATGGAGCTTCATCAGGCTGATATCTACGTGGAAAGTACCCTGGGAGAAGGTACTACTTTCTCCATTTTACTACCACTGTACGCTGAAATACCTGCTTTAGTAAACTAGCTGACATATCGAATTTTACACATGAATAATGTCTCAGGAATAGATAGCTTTTGTGATACTTCTGCAACATTTGGCCGGTAACTTACCCTCCTAAGCCCAAATAAGGCAGTTTTTCATTCCACATGTATCACATAATACTTCTTTAGAATGAGACGAATTTCGACATTCCTATTTCTGCTGACCATGGCCTCTATCAGTTATGCTCAGCTAAGCTTTTTCAAGGTAAGGATTGAGAACACTTCTCAAGCCTTTGATTATCCCTTTAGTGGGACATTTGCTGTACCGGTAGATAGTGCCGGCCCGGGTCCTTTATTTCCTGGCGCTTCCTATACATTTACCGTCCAGGCAGCCCCTGGCGCTTACCTTTCCTTTGCTACCATGTATGTGCAATCTAATGACCTCTTCATAGCACCTGATGAAGCCGGTATTCCCTTATATGATATGGGAGGGATGCCTAACTCTGGAGATATCACAGACCAGTTACTTCTATGGGATGCAGGAACAGAACTCAATGAACAACCTGGATCAGGGATGAATCAGGCTCCTCGCCAAAGCGGCCCTGACGTAGGAGAAGCAGATCCCGATAGTACCGTTAGGCTGGTAAATGATGAGTTTACCTATGCAGCTGTGGAAGACGTAGTTCAAGCTACCCTTACCTATGATGGAGGAAGTCAGTTCACGGTAACCTTACTTAATGTCTCAGATGCTACTACCCAGGTAGTGGATGAGAATACTTCTGTACCAGTTCCACTTTCACCTGGTGGATATGTTGTTCACTTTGATCCGGCACCTTTATTTACCACAGGCATGCCTGACAGAGGAGAAGGTATAGAGGGGATAGCTGAAGATGGATCAGCTGGTATGTTAGGAGAATCATTAGCAGCTGTAACAGGGGTAACGGGCGTATTATCTCCTGGAGTTTATGCTGTCCATTCTGAAAGTGCTCCTCTGTTCACGGCAGGTATGCCTGATAGAGGAGAAGGAATAGAAGGGATAGCTGAGGATGGATCAGCTGGGATGTTAGCTGCCAACTTATATGAAGAATTATCTACTACCGGGGACGCCTTTGCTGTACCTGTAGGAGAGGCGGGTCCAGGCCCCCTATTTCCAGGTGGTGCCTATGAATTTACCATAGCAGCAAAGCCCGGAAGTAAACTTTCGCTAGCCACTATGTACGTACAGTCCAACGACTTATTTTATGCTCCTGGAGAAGCTGGCATAGACTTATTTGATGAAAATGGAGCCCCGATAGATGGAGACATTACTGATCAGTTATCCTTATGGGATGCAGGTACTGAAGCTAACCAATATCCCGGTGCGGGACCAGACCAGGCGCCCCGCCAGTCAGGTGCTAATACAGGTATGGTAGATCCTGACAGTATAGTGAGAATAGTGAATGACGGATTTCCATATCCTAATAATGATGCTGTACTAAGTGTTACTGTAACGCCTCTTGAAACTACTGATTTCTTTGTAAGGCTTCAGAATGTTTCTACAGAAGCTACCCTGGTGATAGATGATAATACCTCTGCTGCGGTTCCTCTCTCCCCGGGCGTATGGGCTGTACATACTGCTGCTGCCCCATTATTTGCTGATGCCTCTAATGACAGAGGGCTAGGGCTAGAAGAAATCGCTGAAGATGGCTCGCCAGGGCCCTTAGATATGGCATTGGAAAATAAGGCTGGACTGGCAGGAGATGCCTTTGCTGTTCCAGCAGGAGCTGCTGATCCGGCCCCTATTTTCCCTGGGGAGAGCTATGAGTTTATGATCTCGGCAGCTCCTGGTGCTTATCTGTCGTTTGCCACTATGTTCATTCAGTCTAATGATCTTTTCCTGGGCCCAGACATTAATGGAATTCCTTTATTTGATTCAGCAGGAGACCCAGTATTAGGAGATGTTACTGATCAGGTGCTTCTATGGGATGCTGGTACTGAGTTGAATGAGCAGCCAGGAGTAGGAATGAATCAGGCACCTAGACAGTCCGGCCCAGATACA
>JBCCLI010000170.1:0-12827 GCA_039026975.1 Bacteroidota bacterium
CTGAAGCCAGAGGAACTTCTCAAGTCCTCAAAATCCGTACTATTCACGGAGATGATAAACTCACTATCACATAGGGTTGGGATATCTCCTTCTTCTCCTACGTCAATGTTACTATTAACCACTGCCACAGGGCAGATTATCCCTTCTTGCCCCATGGCATCATAAAGTTCACACCAAATGGGAAAATCTTCGGGTCTTCCCTTGTCCACTCCAAATGAACTGTTGAGCACGACTACAAAACTGCCCTGCCTCCCCCCTGTCTGGTTATAGAGCCTACGCTCATTCAGTACGTAGAGATAAGACTCCACTACAATGGATTCTGTGAGGGAAGCACCTACAATAGGCATGAGATCCACCTCCCAGTTTACCCCGGTTATCCCCAGGTTATTATTGCCAATAGCTCCTATGATACCTACCACCTGTGTACCGTGATTATCTATTTCTATGATACCGTTTTGTTGAAAAGCGTTCCAGCCCAGGGCATCATCTATGTATCCATTTCCATCATCATCTAGTCCATTATCAGGAATCTCATCTTCATTCTCCCAAAAAGAAAGGTCAGGATGATCCAGGTGAAAGCCATCATCTACTACAGCTACCACTATTCGATCCCCAGTAGCGGCTAGTCCACCCGTACTTTTTTCCCATGCCTCCGGTGCATCTATATCTGCGTCCGTCTTTCCTCCGGTTTGTCCTTCATTATTCAAAGCCCACTGACCTAGAAACTCAGTATCATTAGGGAAGATCTGCTCGGTTTCTCGCGACTCTATGTAATGGTTGAACTGTATGAGGGAGACCCCTTGCTGTATGCTTAATACTTTTAAGGCTCTATCAGCTGCTACCATTTCTGGGGGAAAATGTACTAACGCTACTGGTGTGTTAGGAGAAAGGAACCTGACTACCCTTGGATAAATAGGGTCTCCATCAGGGGTGTATCCTACAGCTACTTTTTCAAGTGCTCCCCACCTTTCTGGAGAATCTACCCAAATAATCAATTCTCCAGGTACAGAATTCTCCTGAGCTAGTAAGGCCAGATGATTTACACAGAAGAATAATAGGAGAGTGTAATACAGACTTATACGAAAAAAACCACTTAACATGCCATTTAATAGTGATGAAAAGGAGAATACAAAATAGTAAAAGCGGGAGTCAATCGTTATTTTTATTAATTGTTATTCTACTCCCATAGTCAAACATATATCCCTAGAATGAGACCATCTGCAGTAACCTTCACTTTCTTTATTGTATGTATTTCGGTCAACCTTCTTTTCCCTCAAGAAGCAGAGCATATTTCTATGTCTGTGAATTCTGAGTTTGAAGAAAGAGAGCCTATTCCCTCTGCTGATGGTAAAACCCTATATTTTTGGAGGAGGGATACGCCTTTTAATACTGGGGGTACTAAAGATCCCGGAGATATTTGGATGTCTACTATGCTCAGTAATGGGACTTTTACCCGGGCTATTAATATGAACAGGCCCACTAATTCTAATGGGCATGACTTTGTGTGGCAAGTATCTCCTTATCATGATACCTTATGGGTAAACCAAACACCTGCCGGATCAGATGCAGCTGTCCCTGCCTACAGCATTAAAAATAGACAGGGAGAATGGCGTAAACCCAGGCCCCTAAGAATTCAAGGATTTGAGTATAAGGGAAATTACAAAGACTATTTCATGACCCCTCAGCGGGTGATCCTACTTCCAAATGAAGGCAATGATACCTACGGAGGTTCAGATATTTATGTGTGCTTTCCTACTAATGATACTAGCTGGTCAAAGCCAGTTAACATAGGGCCCACTATTAACTCTTTTGGAGATGATGATGCCCCATATCTTGCCCCTGATGGAAAGACCCTTTACTTCAACAGCAATGGTCATGGCGGTTATGGAAACCATGATGTGTTCATGTCCACACGGCTTGATAATACCTGGACTAAATGGTCAGAACCTGTCAATATAGGTCCTCCTGTAAATACAGCGGGCTATGACTTTGACTTTACCATAGACGCCAAAGGAGAAAATGCCTATTGGGGAAGTGATAAAGATACTTATGGTGATATGGATATTTTCCGGCTGGATCTCACAGATTGTCAGCTGGATGTGTTCCCTAAAGGAGATCAGTCCCTCTGCCAGGGAGATGAGCTGACCTTGAGTTCTGGCTTTGTCCATGCCCAGCGTAGTGTTTCCTATCAGTGGTTTAAAAATGGAACTCCCATCCAGGGCGCTACAGCTAGCAGACTTAAGGTAACAGAAGAAGGGTATTACGCCCTTGAAAGAACTAAGGACGGCTGCAAAAGAAGGACAGTGCCTCAGAAAATTTCCTACGCTGCTGCCCCCCAAGCTAATATGCTCATCCCCTCTACTGTCATCTGCCAGGATGATTCTGTGAGGCTTAGAGCCATCATGTCAGAAACAGGTGTCCGTTTTCAGTGGAACCGTAATGGGTTAGCCCTCACAGGGGAAACAGAAAAGTACCTTACTGTTACTAGTCCTGGAGAATATCAAGTAGAAATCTCCAATCAATATTGCTCCACCCTTTCGGAGGTAGCTTATATAGAGCGACTGGGATCTCCAAGAATCTTTTTTGCTAGAGATACACAGGCTACCACCAGGTTGAAAGTTCCTAAATGGGATTGGACTAACAGGCTATCTAAGCAGAAAGGGGATATTTACATTAGGGACATAGCAATAGGAGAAAACGAACAGCCAGCTATCCTGTATATAGGAGCAGATAAAAAAGGACGCCTCAAGGAGTATATAAGTACCTGGTTTCCAGGGGGACCTCAGAAACAGGTCTTTGCAGAACGAAAAATTTCTGCCGTAGGAGATCAGTTTCTGGCAGTAGACCCCTTAGGAAATGTGATTACCACTAGCAATGAGAGCTACCTAGCTAAGTATAGCCCCTCTGGGAAACTGTTATGGAACCTGGATGAAAGGCGGCTGAAGGTAAATGGGGTAAGCACAGATGCCAGTGGGAATATTTACACTATGGGCAGGTTCAATGAGACCTTGATCTTGGAGGGGAAGGCCTATGAGGCTACCCAAAGAGGAAATCTTTATCTGGTAAAGCATGCACCCAATGGAGAAATTCTTTGGGCCAAGACCTATTCTATAGACTGGTATAAGCATGATTTTGGAAATGCTGTCCATACAGACTGCCAGGGAAATGTTTACATAGCAGGGGGATTTAAGAGTATAGCCAACTTCAGAAATAGAATTCTCAGAGCCCCATTGGGTGGGGGAAGCTACTTCCTGGCTAAGCTGTCTTCAGAAGGAGAGCTGCTGTGGACAAGAAAAATAAATACGGAGAAGGTAGATTTTAAGACCTGCGATACCTATACAGATTGTGAGGGGAATAGCTATTTGATGCTTAATTATAAGCTGGTAAAATATGACCCCTCAGGCCGCGTACTGTTTGAGGATGTCCTAAAAGCACCAGGGGTACCACATAAACTGAGAGTGAGCGCTGCTAATAAAGAGCTATTCATCTCTGGAAGCACCAGTGATAAGCAGGAGTTTTTTGTAACCAAGTTGGATAGAAATGAAAATCAGATTCTCCTATGGAAATCCAAGGGGACAAGTATTATGGAAGGCCATCTTCCTGCGGTAGGCTCAGATGCTCAAGATAATGTCTATGTGGCAGGAGTAAATGAAAGGAACCTCCCTCCAGGTGTTTCCATGGCTATTCCAGGTAGTTCTTCTGCTTTCATAGCCAAATATGGTAGGCCCAGACCAGAAATAAGAATGAAGCCCATTTCTCTCTGTGAAAGTGAATCGGGCTCTATTGAGTTAATGGTGAAGGCCACTGATGGACTTACCTACCAATGGGTTAGGAATGGAGACCCTATTTCTGGAGCTACTTTTCCTAGCTTAATAGTCTCTGAAGAGGGAGAGTATCAAGTCATAGCTAAATCTGTAGAATGTGAGAATATTTCTCAGGTACAAGTAGTCAGTAGCTGTGCAGACTTCCCTGAGCCTACCCCGGTACCGGTAGCCTCCAGGGAGCCTAAGGTTACTCCCAAACCTAAGCCTGCCCTTAATAAAGACCTGGTGAAGGATGCTATAGGGAAACCTAGAAGGCTGAGAGGAAGAAGGGTAAAAGAGCAGGATGATATAGCTGTAAGTCAAAGGAATGTAATTATCTCTGTTTTTGACCACGGGGCCTCAGACCAGGATACTATCTCCTTAAATATTAATGGCACCTGGGTTCTAAGAGAATACGAATTGAAGAAATCTAGAATGGAGATTGAATACACCCTTCAGCCTGGAATACCTAATTTCATCATCCTTTACGCACACAACCTGGGAACTACCCCTCCTAATACAGCTTCCATCTTAGTAGATGATGGGAGAAGGAAGCAAAGGGTTAAGCTAGAATCTAACCTAAGAACTTGTGGGACAGTGAACATAAATGTGGAATGAGGGAACTCATATTAGGATTGCCACCTGAGTCTTTTTTCTGTTACAAGGATAGGTAGGCTTATGGAATAAGCCTTACCGCCTTTGTTTTAGAGAGAAAAGCTATGCACTTCCTCGTATACCGGTCCATCAGGGAGAAGCTTGGATTCCCAGAGAACTAAGCGAGATACTTCTATTGGGGGTAAATGGACAGCTAAAAATCCAGGAATCTCTTGAATAAGTCCTGCCTTAAATCTGGCTACAGTAATATGTGGGATAGGCTTTTTTCGAAATTGCTGTACTTGTTGAATGGCATCAAAGCGCTGAATCAGGGTGTGTGCCAGCCGCGTATAAAGGTCACTTCTCTGTAGGCTTAGCCAAATCATTCTTGCCTCTTTAGGTCTTGGGGCCAGCGTCCACTTTTCCGCTTCCAGCCTGAATGGAGCTGCCTGAGCCAAACACAACTCTATCAGGCTTATCAAATTAGGCAACATGTCTTCATGTACTTTGCCAAAGAAGGCTACAGTGATGTGGAGGGTCTCTTTCTGCATAAGCCGAATTTCAAGATGGGGAGGAAGAGCATTCTGGAAGGCTTGTATGCTTGTGACGTACGCTTCGGGTAGGGGAATCCCCAGAAACATCCTTTTATACAATTCTTCAGACATACTTGATGGTAAAAAAGGTCTCTCCCACTACTACTTTTACTTCTTCCCAGTCTACATGATCTACTCTACTCCAGGAAGGACCCTGTTTGCATAATGCTACTAGCTGGTCCAGTTGGCTGACTGGACCTTGGACTTCTAGACATACCTCCCCATTAGGTTCATTTCTCACCCATCCTGAAAGGGTAAGCTGGGTGGCTTGTTCTTTTGTAAACTGTCTGTATCCTACGCCTTGCACCTTTCCTTTTACTATCATACGGTATCTCTTCATATGCTACTCCAGTTTGCGGTAATATTGAAAGCTATGCTCCGGGAGGCTTCCCCCATGTAGAAGCTTAATAAGGTCAGCCAGTATCATATCCGGTTCCATGATGCCTTTCTCATAGATATTATTTCCACTACCTACCTTCATTTGAAGATTATTGGCATATACCTCTCCTAATTTAGTAGGCCTAAAATCCCTAAATCTTTCGTCTACGCCCATTAAGGTCTCCAGGTCCAACTCCGCCCCTGAGACCAGCCAATAATCTGCTGCTAATGCCTCTGGGTAAACAGCTTCCAGGGCCAAGGGTAAGGTTACTGCGCTACTATCAGAAAACCAGGCATAAGAAGCGCCCGCATCCTTGAGCATACTAGCTACAAAGCTCTTCCCCCCCGGAACATACCACACCCCCCGGTAGGGTGTACCGTATAATACCCTAGGCCTTGATGTTAGGGTATCTTGTAGCCGCTGAAGCGATTTATAGCGAGTAGCCAAGCGAGAGAACTTTTCCTGAACTAACTCTTCTTTCCCTACTAAAGCTGCAAACACCTTTACCCACTCCGCTCTGGCTAGTAAGGAAGTTTCCTGCCACTCAAAAATAGGGAGTACATAAATTCCTGTTTCAGCAAGTATCCCCAGGCCTGACTGGGGAAGACTTAAGGCCCCTACGGTACTGATAACCTCTGGCTCAGCAGATAAAATGACCTCCGTTTGTAAGTTCTGATCATTTCCTATATTCAGTATCTTTCCTGCTGCCAGATAGTCTTTTACTACTTCATTCTGAATAAAGTCTGCATTAGCTACGCCTCCTATTTGCTCTATGGCCTCAAGGTAATCTATCATAGCTACGTGTGCCGTAGAGGTAAGCATCATATTGGATATGGGAACTTCTATGTGGGGAGTTGTTAGGCTTACTTGTGAGCCATCTGCACTTTTGGGATAAAGGGTAATGATGGTAGTGTCTCCACCCGTAGTATGAAGCTGAAGCTTACGTATTCCATTCTCATACTTAAAAGAAAACCCTTTGGCGTAGTTCACTGTTAGCAGATCCACTGAGGCTCCCGTTTGGTTCAAGAGCTGCGCATCTAAGCTAGTATCAGGTGAAGGCTTACAAGCAGTCAGTATCCATAAAGTTGTAAATCCTAATAATAGTAGGATGAAAGTGGATGGTAGGGAAAGCTTCATCTAAAATGGGTAATCAGTTTTTTGCAGGCTGTTTTTATCCTAAGTTTGTACCTAAGTTAATTGAACAATATGAATAACTGGGAAATTGGTCAATTCCTGCTAACCACATTGCTTTCTCATAAAGATAAACTGAAAACTGATCCAGAGTGGAAAAGCCTGGTGAAATTTTTACTAGAAATCAGACAGAGTGCCATTGACAGTGAGGAGTATGAGGTGGTTAAAAAAATAGATGCTGGATTTGAAGAAGCAGGTATACAACTAGCCGTAAAAACGGCTTTTAAGTTGACCTTCGACCAGTAGTGAATAGGACAGCTACTTACCCTTATCACATATAAGAAGGACTTATGAATACTACTACCAGGATATTACTTCTATTCTCACTCATCGCTATTTTTTCCTGCCAGCAGACTAATAAGGAAGGAGGAATTCCCCCTACAGATAAGTTAGCCAGTCCGGAAGCGCGCTGGGGTGCACTCTTCACAGCCGTCCAAAGCACAGACATATTTGCTGATAGCAAGACATTTGTGGATTGTGAGCCTAAGGTGACGGATCTAGAACTACTGGCACTTTATAAAGAACAAAAAGATCAACCTGACTTTGGGCTAAAAGAATTTGTGCATGCCTACTTTAACATTCCGGGTCAGGTAGGAGGAGATTTCCAGACAGATCCCACTAACAGTATCACAGAGCATATACAGTCTCTATGGCCCGTTCTCACTCGTCAACCTGACCAACAAAGCAACACTAGTACCCTCATCGCACTTCCCAACCCTTACATAGTTCCCGGAGGGAGGTTTAGAGAAGTCTATTACTGGGATAGTTACTTTACCATGCTGGGATTACAGGAAGATGGACAGGTAGAACTCATAGAAAATATGGTGAATAACTTTGCCTTCCTGATAGATGAGGTAGGCCATATCCCTAATGGAAATAGAACATATTATCTGACTCGTTCCCAGCCTCCTTTCTTTGCATCTATGGTGGGCGTGCTAGCAGAAGAAAAGGGAGATAGTATATGGACTACCTACTTACCCCAGCTTCAGAAAGAATATGATTTTTGGATGGATGGGGCAGACCAGCTAAGTGAAAATTCTCCTACTTTCAGAAGGGTAGTAAGAATGAAGGAGGGAAGTATATTAAATCGGTACCAGGATGATGGAGATACCCCCAGGCCAGAGGGCTATAAAGAAGATATAAAGACTTCATCAGTAACTGCTAATCCTTCCCAGACAAATAAGGACCTCAGATCAGCAGCAGAATCCGGCTGGGATTTCTCCAGTAGATGGTTCCGTATTCCAGATGATATCAGCACTATACATACCTCAGAAATTATTCCTGTGGACTTAAATGCGCTCATGTATAAGCTGGAAAAGAGTATAGAGAAGGGCTATTCAGTCCTGGGAAATACGGAGATGGCAGAAACCTATGCCCAAAAGGCTGACGCCAGGAAGAACGCTATTTGGACCTACTGCTGGGATTCAGAAATGGGCTTTTTTCAGGATTATGACTTTGTAGCAGGAGAATTTACCGGAGTTCTTTCCCTGGCAGGTATGTATCCTCTCTTTTTTGAACTGGCAGATAAAAGCCACATAGCCGGAACTGCCCAAATCATAGCAGCTCAATTCCTGAAAGCCGGGGGCTTAGTCTCTACCCTCAATGAAACAGGAGAACAATGGGACGCGCCTAACGGCTGGGCTCCCCTACAGTACCTCAGCATAGTAGGACTCAAAAATTATGGGCAGGAGGAATTAGCCAATACCATCAAAGAAAGATGGCTGGCCCTCAACCAGCGAGTGTACCAGAATACGGGGAAAATGGTGGAAAAATACAATGTAGTAGATATGACCCTGGAAGCTGGTGGAGGAGAATACCCCACGGTGGAAGGTTTTGGGTGGTCCAATGGTGTGTACAGAAAATTAGAAGAAATGGATTAAGAACCAGCTATGGCTAGTAACAGTAAAAGCCCTAAGGTAAAATAGGCAAATCCTTTTCTCTCATGTGCAGCATTCTGATCTGCTAGTTCAAGGGCAGAGGTATTCCTTCTTTTTTTACCCTGGATAGAATTTACAGAAGAGGTCTTTCTGGAAGCTTTATCCATGATCTCCTTCATCCTACTATCTAGTACTTTCTTGGCGAGATTGAGGTAGGTATGGGTAGGTCCATTTCCTCCGTCATGACCATGTATCCCATCAACACCGTAATTACCATCAGACATAGTGGTACCATCTTTTAAGCTACCTCCTCTTCCCCCATGGCCTCCTAGGCCTGCTTCCCCTCCCTGTCCCCCAGAATTTCTCACTTCAATCAAGCTTAAAAAAGGGGCTGAATCTGCATCAGAATGGATAGTCACCTCAGCTCCTCTTCCTCCATTTCCACCATTCCCTCCATCTTCTCCAATTTCTCCATCTGTAGCATCAGACAGGCTTGTTTCATCACATCCATTACTTCCATCAGATCCGTCTCCTCCATCCCCTCCATTTCCGCCATATGCTTCTATCAGTAGTCCTTCTCCTCCGGTATGTATGATGGCTGCTTCCCAACGTTGCTTGGATGCCACTAACACATGCAGGTAAGGCCTATCCCCATAGGTATGCATTCGAACATACACTTCTACGGGCTCCGCATCCCCACCATCATCTCCATCCCACGCCAGCAGGCGATCATCTCCCTTCCTTGCATTAAAATCCATTACCCTTATCTCTGAGTAGGAGGTAGGAAATCGTGTAGGATGAACAAGCTGGAAAGTAGGAAGCTGGACAATCATATTAATTTCAGGTAGGTAGGTAAGCCCTTCTGGCGTGCCTATCCCTACCGCAGGCTTGTAGTAGCCATTAGTCTCCATAGCGGCGCCTATATTTGCCCCCAGCAAAGTAGTAAGCTTGAGTTTTCTGTAGGTACCATCACTATACCCTAGTTCCACAGCTGGATCATAGAAAGAAGTATGAGAAATGACTGGATCTTCCTCTCTTAGGACGGAAAGGCTTACAGGAAATGGGATATGATAGGCTAATCTTGCGTTAATTTTGGGATCTTCTTTATAAACTACTTTTATATATAGGCTGTCATTGAGCTGATGCGTGAATACTGGATCTACCGTAATACCCCCCTGGTGAAAGCTCCCACCAGACACGTATACATTAAAATTTTCCCAGCCAAAACGACTTAACTTATTCCTTGTAGAGGTCTTTACCTTCCCATTAGCCAGGGTGCAGACCAGTTCCATGCTAAGGGAATATGTTACCTCTACCTCTTGTACGGCAGAAACCTGGACTTCTACCGCAGTCAGCTTAGAAACAGCACTTGCAGGAGGAGTAACTAAAAAGCAAAGAGAGACAAATAACAACCGGTAGAGGTGATCCATAACTTACGCCATATCTGACTATGAGATAAGAATGGAAATGCGGAAATGCTATCCACAATGAATAATGGAGTGCATCCTTTTATCAGTCGTGCTGGTGAAGTCGCTTATTCCGCTTCCTCAGTTGTAGCCAGCATATCCTTCTCTATGGTAGGAAGCTGGATGTAAGAAAGTTGCTCTGTCCAGAAATCCTTATGGTCTGAGAATTCAGCTTTTAACTCTTCTCTGATAGGACTGGCTGAAGGGGGGTCTATACTGAGTGGATTGACAGCTCTCCCATTCTTCCAAAAACGAAAATCAAGATGAGGCCCTGTAGATAATCCGGTACTGCCTACGTAGCCTATGACTTGTCCTTGCTGGACAGAAGCCCCCTTTTTAATGCCTTTTCCATAGCCAGAAAGATGCAGATAACCAGATATGTAATTACTGTTATGCTGGATCTTGACCATATGACCTGCTCCCCCACTATAGGCCGCTTTCGTAACTCTTCCTGAACCTACTGCGCGTACGGGGGTACCTCTGGGAGCAGCGTAATCCACTCCTAAGTGAGGTCTTCTGATTTTCAGTACTGGATGAAGGCGGCTATAGGAGAACCGAGAACTAATGCGGGTGAACTTGAGGGGTGTTTTTAGGAAGGTTTTTCTCAGACTGTTTCCCACTTCATCAAAGTATTCTCTCCCTTCCCCCTGGTCATACATGAAGGCATAGTGGTCTTCCCCCATATGGTTAAAGATACCTGCTTGAATATTTCCCAGCCCGGCAAACTCCCCATTTACCTCGTAGGTGTCATAAATGAGCTTGTAGCTGTCCCCAGTCTGTAAGCCGAAGAAATCCACTTCCCAGGCGTACACGTCAGCCAGTTCATTCACCAGCTGAGGATTAGCTCCTGCGTCCATCATAGAATTGTATAAGGAGGTCTCTATGATACCAGAAATGGTATTTCTGATAGTATCTACCGGATGGTGGCCTTCCTCTACAGAGACAGAATCATCCAGGTGGAGAATAACATAGTCTATGGCATTAGGCTGATAAACGAAGCTTTTCGCAGATTTCAAAGAATCTTTTTCATGCAGAATGGTATAGGGCTTATTCACTTTCAAGGCCCTTACATTAAATATTTCTTTAGGTAAGCTAGCTAGCTGAGCTATCTTTTGAGCAGAGACGTTATACTTACTTAGAATTTCTCCAAGGTTTTCATTATTCTGGATAGAGGCAGACACTATTTCCAGGGAGTCAATGTTCATCCCAAATAAACGCTGGATTTCTTTTACCGTATCTGATGGTGTGATAGAAGTAGAAGCGTAGCGTTGATTTGACTGGTAATTTTGAAAAAAGAGAACTACTAATCCAATAAGAACTACAGGAATGAGAATGCGCAAGGAAGTCTTCATATTTTCACTAAAGCTAGCGGTTTGTTAGTTTTGGTCTCTAATATTTGTAAGAAATTGTTAAAAATCCAAGGCTTGAAACATGCAGTTGCATAATAAGGTTAACCGTGAGGAGCTAAAAGAGGCCATGGAAGCCAGCCAGGAAGCTCGGCAAACCATCTCCTTTTATCAGTACGCGAATCTGGAAGATCCCCAGTCTGAAAGAGATATCCTCTATGCTGCATGGAATGAATTAGGTGTGATGGGCCGTATTTATATAGCCCAGGAAGGGATTAATGCCCAAATCAGTGTACCTACCCAAAGTCTGGAAGCTTTTCAGCAGCATATCAATAGTACCCCTTGGCTAGAAGGAGTCCGGCTGAATTACGCAGTAGATGATGACGGGAAATCTTTCTACAAGCTCAAGTTTAAAGTTAGGCCTAAGATTTTAGCAGATGGCCTGAATGATGAGACTTTTGATGTGACTAATAAAGGGAAACACCTTAGCGCTAAAGAGTTTAACACCCTAACTGCCCAGGATGATACGGTTCTGGTGGATATGAGAAATCACTATGAGACAGAAGTAGGTCATTTTGAAGGGGCCATCTGTCCAGATGTGGACACATTTAGAGATTCTCTTCCTATCGTACAAGATATACTGGAAGAGCATAAAGAAAAGCATATAGTAATGTACTGTACGGGGGGTATTAGATGTGAGAAAGCTTCCGCCTATTTTAAGCACAAAGGGTTCGAGAAAGTGTACCAGCTGGAGGGAGGGATTATTAAATATGCCCGAGAAGTAGAAGCAGCTGGTCTTGAGAATAAATTCAAAGGGAAGAACTTTGTCTTTGATGAGCGCCTGGGTGAGCGTATCAGTGATGATATCATAGCGCATTGCCATCAATGTGGTAACCCTTGTGATACCCACGTAAACTGCCAGAATGAGACTTGTAACCTACTATTCATCCAATGTGCGGAATGTGCTCAGAAATATGAGAACTGTTGTTCTGAGGATTGCCTGGAATTTAACAGACTGCCTGAAGAGGAACGCATATTAGCTAGAAAAGGGAAGGATAGCGGGATCAGGATATTCTCCAAAGGTAGATTTAGGAAGTCCACTCAACCAATTGATCCTACGCACTCATGAAGAAACACTTCTGGTTTCCGCTAGTCGTCTTGTTCTTGTGCTCCTGTCAAAGTCATCTTCAACAATTAGTAGAGGAGGCGCCCCTAATTTCCGTCCAGGTCCCTATGGGAGGAGGAGATACCCTAATCTTATCCAAGTCTCCTACAAACATAGTTTCATTGGCGCCTAATTTTACAGAAATCATCTATTTGCTTGGAGCAGAGGATAGGTTAGCTGCCAGATCTGTTACCACTACCTTTCCGGAAAAAGTATACGAACTGCCTGAAGTGAATGGATACCCTTTTCCAGAGATAGAGGACCTACGCTCCTATAAACCAGAGGTAGTGCTGGTTTCTCCTGAGGTGAAAGCCCAATACGATTTTCCGGACAGTCTTCCTATTTACTCCTCCTTAACTGATAATTTGGAGCAGCTGTACGCTTCTATTCGCTCCCTGGGAGTGCTCACAGAA
>JBCCLI010000171.1:0-12817 GCA_039026975.1 Bacteroidota bacterium
AATTAGTACCCAAAAGGCACCCTTAACCCACCAGACTACCGCATGGATTAGAAGAGGGGTAGATGTGGCAGCTATGAATGAAGGGGCCAGGGTTTTATTAGCTTATGAAGACTTTGCTAGTTTTTGTAAGCTTCATGGAGAACAAAAGACTACTCTCTGCGATATGCATCACGCCTACTGGACCCAAGAGGGAACGCTCCTAAGCTTTCATATCCAGGCTAACAGGTTTCTGAGAGGTATGGTACGTGCCATAGTAGGGACTCTACTCTGGATGGGGGAAGGAAAAATCCAGTTGAGTGATTTTAGGGCTATTATTGAAGCTAAGGACAGGAGCCAAGCCGGACCTAACGTAGCCGCTAAAGGTCTTACCCTGGAAAGGGTAAATTATCCCCCCGGCAGTTTTAAGTTAATAGGGTAGGAGGTCCTAGAGAACCTCCATCTTTTGCTTTAGCTCTTCAAAAGAATGCTCAATGATTCTTCTGGTTTCAGATACCTGCTCAGGAATCAGCTCCAGGCGCTCATTATTTTTGGCTTTCTGCTCTATACTTCTGATAACCTGACGTAGAGATTCTATGCCCATGGTATCTATAGAACTTTTCAGCTTGTGGGCACACTTACTGAGCGCCTTGTACTCTTCATTACGAAGATGCTCATCCATTTCTTCCAATAAGCCTGGTGTGGTCTCTATAAACTTGGAGATAGTCTTTTTAATGATCATGCTATCTCCCAGGGTATCATTTAGATAGGAGAGATCTGTATAACTGGTTGCAGCGGCATGATTATGTCCGTTTTGATACGGCTTCTCAGGTTCACTCATGTAGGCAGAAAAACTATTTTCTGGCTGGGGGTACTCAGTTATACCGCCTACAGGAATAGAAGGTTCTGCTAATATGGCTTCTTTCTGTGGAGCATATCTGGAGATTTTAGCGTATAAGCTATCATTTTTGACTGGTTTAGAGATATAGTCATCCATCCCTTCTTGTAAACATCTGTCATCACTACCAGAAAAAGCATTAGCTGTTAATGCTACAATGGCTATGTCCCTGGCCGGGGGCTGCATTTCCTTTCTGATAAATCTGGTGGCCTCATACCCATCCATTTCAGGCATTTGGATATCCATCAAGATGAGGTCATAGTTGTTTTCTCTTAGCTTATCCACGCATTCTAATCCGTTATTAGCTAGATCTGTTTCTATGCCCCATCCATCCAGAATGGTCTGAGTTACTATTTGGTTTGTTTCATTGTCTTCTACTATGAGTACCTTCATCCCCTCTAATTTTCTTTCCGTTTCATACTGCTTAGGTGCTACATCTATGCCCTCATGGTCTATCCCGAAGGTAAGATCAAACCCAAATTCAGAGCCTTCTCCTAAGGTACTGTCCACAAAAATTTCCCCTCCCTGAAGCACTACTAATTGCTTGACGATGGTGAGGCCCAGCCCTGCTCCTCCATATTTTCTATTAAGGCCACTGTCTACCTGCCTGAAGCTTTCAAATATGAGGTTGAGTTGGTCTCTGGGGATTCCTATGCCTGTATCCTTAACGGTAAATCTGATTTGGACGTCTTCCTCTGTTTTTTTGAGGCATTTGGCCTTTATGTGTATGCTTCCTTCATCTGTAAACTTGATGGCATTACCCGTAATGTTGAGTAGCACCTGAGATAGCCTTACGGCATCTCCGAATAAAAAAGAAGGGATATCCTCATCCAGGTCCACTAACATTTTAAGGTCATTTACCGGCTTCCCTTCCCGTAGTGCCTTAGCTTGTTTTTCTTCTATATTTAATTCCATCATCTCCCTGAGGGAGTGAATGATCTTTTTTAGGTGAAATGATTCTCTGCTGAAGTCTATGGTTCCTGCTTCTATCTTAGATAAATCCAGGATGTCATTGACTACTGCTAGGAGGGTATCTCCTGCCGTTTTTATGGTGTTAAGTAACGTACGCTGGCGCGGTGTAGGGTTAGTTTGACTTAGGAGAATGTCAGTTAGGTTAAGAATAGGGTTAAGCGGAGTCCTAATTTCATGGCTCGTCTTAGCTAAGAATTCCTGTCTTACCTTGAATGCTTTCTGTGCCAGGTCCTTTTCTCTTTTGAGGGTTTCTATTCTAATCCGTTCAGTTATGTCCTGAACAGTCCCTACCAAACTGGTGATTTCCCCATTTTTTTGGATCATTTCTCCTTTTAGGGCTATCAACTTATCTTCTCCATTAGGGGTGATAATCCTATGTTCCGTCTGAAGATCTTTATGCGTTTTAAATACTTCCAGCATCTCCATGGCTACCCTGGTTTGATCTTCAGGATGTACAGCCATCAGGTAATCTTCAAACGTTTGGAACTGATACTGTTTTGGTAGTTCAAAAATGTTATAAACCTGGGGAGAACAATATAATTGGTTGGTATCTAGCTGAATGTTCCAATCTCCTACCTTAGCTAGCTGCTGGGCTTTCTCTAGTCTGGCCAGCATATTCATTCTTTCTACTTCATTCTCATATCTCTGAATACTATACTGTATAGATTTTATAAGCAGGTTTGTGTTCAGAACATTTTTATCCAGGAAATCTTGGGCACCCCTTTGTACAGCCTCTAATCCTATTTTTTCATCTTTAAAGCCTGTCAGAACGATATAAGGATACTCAGGAAACTCAGCATGTAAATTCTCAAAGGTAATCAGCCTGTCAGACTCTCCTGAGGGCATACTATCCGTGAGAATTAAGTCTAATAAAATGATGTCTACTTTCTTATCCCCTGAACTGAGAAACGCTTTCCCTTCTTGTAAAGTGTTTTTTACAAAAAGTTCAAATTGGACTTTACCAGACATCAGTAAGTATTCCTGAAGGAGCCTCACATCTCCGGGATTATCTTCTATCAGCAGGATATTAACTTTGAAATCTTGTAACATTTACTCCATTGCTTTAGCGTGGATGGCTCACTCAGGCGCCTAATCTTGTCTGGTGGGGGTATCTAACTTGTATCTTTTGGTACGAATCAATGGTCAGGTTATTATATACTTGGAATGCTGTTTTCCTGAAAACATTGACTTCTCTACCTCTCTATTCTGCTATTTCCCTATTTATAACTGAAAATAGTCAGAAATCTTCATTTTTTCGCTTTATAAGCGTGTTAGGGTTTTCCTCTCTATAACTTCCCAGATTTCTGGGCTTGCTTAGCTGATAACTAGTTACTTATCTCTTGATAAGAAAGCTGAAATTATCATTCAACATATTAGAAACAAATCTACGAAGGCTAAATGTGTAAAAATTGACGATTATATAAAGATAACTTACATGGATTTTCAACTATTCATGGTTTCCAAATTTCGGCCTAATGTAGGCTCCTGGTTCAGGGGGGACGTTAGGAGAAGAAAAAGAGGGGATATCTCTTTAGAAAGGACGTTTATAGATGCCATGATCATGTCGATTCGTTTTCCAGGGGAGTAGTTTCCACTAAGAGGGGGGATAAAGCTACACGCTGGCTAACTGATCTTACACAGCTTTCTGGTGGAAACTGGGAATAACCCAACCTAAGGTAAGCATGTTTCGTCTTTCACAAGAGAATTCACCATTAACCAAATCCTATGACCGTAAAGAACAGCCTGATCAAACCATTCATGCTTGCTGTAGTAGGAATATTTTTCTTGTTACCGCTACATGCTCAGCAAAACAAACATGTTATTAAAGTAAATGTACCGGGTCTATTTCTTACTCAGGTAAATCCTGGAGTGGAAGTAGCAGTGGGAGAAAAGCTAAGCCTGGGCTTATGGGTAAATTGGCTCCCAGAAAGAGGGCTTGGCCTAGTAGATAATTTACTCGAAGCTGAAGATGCAGGATTCATTGATGATTTTAGCTTAGGTGGAGTAGCCCTTACTCCAGAACTCAGGTTCTATCCTGGTAATAAAAGGCCTGCTCCCCATGGTTTTTTTATAGGTCCATATGCCACCTATGCCTCTTATGGGTTAAAGGCTCCCTATGAGTATACACCCAGCTCATCTAGTGAGGCTATCACTGTCCAGAGTAGAGGATTCCTTGACTTTTATGGAGGAGGATTTATAATAGGTAACCAATGGCTTATAGGAGAGCATTTCGTTATAGACTTGTTTGGCGGACTAGGGATCATTTCTGCTAATGCAGGCGTAAGTGTAAAGGATGATAGACTGGCGTTGGTAGATTTTGAGGAAATCAGAGATGAGCTTCAGGAAGAAATAGATATAGATTCTGAGAATATTACCTTCTTTGCCAATAATAATAAGGCGGGCTTTAGGACCTCTTCTGTCTTACTGCCACATGGGCGGTTTGGCTTTTCCCTAGGATATTCTTTCTAGGAAAAAGGAGAAAATACATATCTTGTCATGGCAAGGTCTTTAATAGGGCCTTGCCACTTTCTGTTATAAGTCGTTTATTCAGTAGAAATAACCGCTTAATCCTATCTCTTTTGCAAGCAATTGATAAGTTTCTAGCTGAATTCTCAAGTTTCGCTTGGGGGCCTCATTTACTGGTAATACTAATAGGCGGAGGCCTATTTTTTGTTTTTTACATCAGATTCCTCCCTTACAAATATTTTGGGCACGCTATAGATATTCTCCGGGGGAAATATGATGATCCTAATGAAGAAGGTCAGCTAAGTCACTACCAGGCCTTATCTACTGCTATAGCTGCCACTGTAGGCATGGGGAACATTAGTGGGGTAGCAGTGGCCATCACCATGGGCGGACCTGGCGCCTTGTTTTGGATGTGGATTTCTGCGTTGATAGGGGTATGTACTAAATTTTTTACCTGCACCCTGGCCATCATGTACAGAGGAAGAGACTCTCAAGGAGAATTACAGGGAGGCCCCATGTATGTGATTGTAGAAGGATTAGGAAAGAAGTGGAAGCCTTTGGCTATCTTTTTCTCAGTAGCAGGTCTGTTTGGAGCCCTGCCAGCCTTCCAGGCCAATCAGTTAACAGCTACTATCAATAATGTATTATTATCCCCCAGTGGTTTAGCCGTTACGGATTATTCTAATTTGGCTATCGGGATACTTATCGCAGTCATAGTATCAGCGGTAATCCTTGGGGGAGTAAAGCGGATAGGAAGTGTGGCTGCCAGGCTGGTCCCCCTTATGGTAGCGGTGTATGTGATAGCGGTGCTCTTTATCATCCTGAAAAATGTAGATCAGGTGATTCCTAGTTTCCAGCTGATTTTAGAAGATGCTTTTAGTGGAAATGCTGTGTTAGGAGGTGGGCTAGGTGCCTTAATCATTATGGGAGTAAGGCGGGCAGCGTTTTCAAATGAAGCCGGAATAGGAACTGCGCCTATGGCGCATGGTGCTGCCAAGACCAACGAACCTGTCAGGGAAGGACTAATAGCTATGCTAGGCCCCATTATAGATACCATTATTGTGTGTACCATGACAGCACTGGCCATCATCATTACAGGGGTGTGGGAAGGAAAAGCGGCAGCAGGAGAGGTAGAAGGCATCCCCGTCACCTTGGAGGCTTTTGAACAGGCTATGCCAGGATACGGTTCGTGGATCTTAATGGGCTGCGTGCTGGTATTCTCCTTTACTACTTTATTCTCCTTTTCTTACTACGGAACTAAGTGTTTAGGCTTTCTCGCTGGAGCTGAACATAAGCACTACTATACCTACTTCTATATTTTCTCCATCATTGTGGCAGCTATGGTAGAGCTTTCTCCTGTCATTAACCTTATTGATGGATTTTATGGACTTATGGCCATTCCTACCATGATCTCAGCCATCATACTGGCTCCTAAGGTGAGGAAAGAGGCCAGGGCCTACATTCAGCGAACTTTTTCCTGAAAAGTAGCTTTCTGGGCTACTTTCTGCCCCCTCTTTTTACTATGGTAAAAGAGGTGGATGAGGTTCCTATTATCTCATTCTACCTAAGGCCATACGTATTTTCAGGACTCTATTTCTTATAGCTAGTTCAGAGGGGTATCTTTCTTTATCCTCACCTGAAATAGATAGAAGTATCAAAACTATCCTTCCTAAAATCCTACACCCGTAGTGAGAATGGGAACCGCTAGCAGATACATATCTGCTGTCATGAAAAGCGTTTGGCCATCTTTCCCAAACGCGCAGTTAGCGGTAGCCTGGGTAGTAAATATGGTTCCTAGGTGCTGCCCATCAGGACTGAGTATGAGTACACCACCCGGACCCGTAGCAAATAGATTTCCTTGCTGGTCCACCTTTAGCCCATCAGGTAATCCTCTTAATTCTTTAGTGAGGGGAGTGGCATCAAAAAATAGTCTTCCATTTTCCACTCTCCCATCTTCTAAAATATCAAAGGCCATCCAAATGGCTCTTTGGGGATCAGAGTTAGCCACATATAGGGTTTTCTCATCAGGAGAGAGGGCTATCCCATTTGGCCTACTTAGCTCATCTGTCAGTAGGAATAGCTCTCCATCAGGCTTTATTAGATAAACCCCCTGGAAAGGAATTTCTTTTTCAGGATCATCATCTTTCTCACGAAGGCCGTAGGGAGGATCAGTAAAGTAAATATTACCGTTAGAGGCTACCACTAAGTCATTGGGGCTATTAAACCTATTATCATCATACCTGCCAGCTACTGTGGAATAACTGGCTACAGGATTCTCCCAGCTTCCTTCCCACCGAGCTATCCTTCTATCTCCGTGCTGACATAGCAGGAGTCTTCCATCAAGGTCCAGGCTGAGGCCATTAGCACCTGGCTCAGTAGAGTTAGTCGTTTCCCCTGTGAATCCGGAAGGGGACAAGAATGTATCTATGCCTGCTATGGAATCCCATGAATAGACAATATTCTCAGGCACATCAGAAAATAAGAGCTTATTTTGACTGGGGATCCAGGCGGGACCTTCCCCCCACGTAAAGCCCTCACCTAGAATTTGGATCTTGGCGGTGGTATCTATGATGGAGGCTAAGGCAGGAGTGACTGCCCTGATTTCTCCTATAAACTGTTCTTCCGCGGTACCATCGGAAGTATTACCTGTAGGTTGACATGATATGAAAACCAGAAGGGGAAGTAGGTGGAAGTAAGAAAAATATTTCATGGGGATAATCCTTTACGGGAACTTAATAAATTATTCTGAATGCCTCATTTTTTAGGCGAAAAATGCCTAGATATCCATTTTTTAAGAAAGGGAAGCTCTTCTCGGCTAAATCCATGACAGATGTAGCCCCCCTTAAAACCTAGCTGCTGACTATCTTGGATAAGCTCCTCTAAAGGTAATATCCCCTTCCCCGGTACTGTAGGGGTTAAGGAGGGAGTTAGCTCTTTTAGGTGGATAATCTCAGTGAGCGGAAGTAAAGAGGGGAGGTAGGTCTTCAATATGTATGGGGCCTTCTGATCTGGGTAGCTAGGTACTAGATTGGCAAGGTCCAGAATGATACTGAGAGGAGCGCCTTCATAAGCTCCCAAGAGAGACAAAGCAGCTTCCGCATCATAAATTACGTTTGCATATTCTGGCTCTATCCCCAGCTTTACCTTATGAGCTTCTGCTATATCTATCAATATGTCTAGTTCTCGGCATAAGGTATCCCAGGCCTCCTGGCTTTTATTATTGGGATGGTAGGCCCACTTATCTTGGGGGTGTAAGGTTCCCGTGCATAGGCTTAGTAGCGGATATCCCAACAGATGGCTAATGGCCGCCGCCGCTTCTACCCCCTTTCTGCCGGCTATTCTTATCTCCTCATTAGGGTGGATCATATTATATGTACAGGAAATGGAAGCTACCTGAATTCTCATATGGGAAAGCTTCTGTTGAAGCTTCTTGATTTCTACCGGCGGTAACTCTGTCGGAAAAGCTGCCATGCCGAGTAGCTTCCAGTTAATGTGTAAACAATTACAGCCTAGAGCCTGGGTGTTCTCCAGTATGCTGTCTACTGAATCTCCAGTAAAGATTTTAGAGAATAGCCCTAGCTGTACTTTCATACTGATAGTTCCTTAAGAAAAACTCTTTGGCCGCTTTTTACAGACATAGCTATGGCTTCCATTCCCCTCAAGCCATGGATACCTTCTTCCCAACTACACCCATGCTGAGGATGGTTTGTCAGGATAGCCTCTGCAAATCCCTCTACCTGCCTCCTGTAAAAATGTCCGTCAGCCCCCAGCGGACTTTTATAGATACCCTCTTTTTCAGAAAAGCAGCTTACCTCACTGGATTTATAATACCATGGATTAAAGGTCTTTCCCAGCACACTTCCATATTCTCCATAGATCTGGAAGCCCTCATGCCAATCCATTCTCACTGCCACTGTCAGGTCCAGGTGGCCATTAGCTCCATTCTCAAAGTAGGTATCTATAAACCAGCAGTAGGCACCAAACTTTCTGACGAGCCTGGCCTGGACACTTTCTATGGGCCCTACAAGGAAGTAGGCAGTATCTAAGAGGTGGCTGCCATGGGCCAGCATAAAGTAGGATTCTTTATCAGCTTTAGGGTCTGTGGTAGGTTTTTTCGCACGTTGAGACCTAATGGGGAGAGGTTGTAATGCATCAGTAGCCGTGTACCTATGGGTAGAATCAGCATACCAGGCTTTGAGGGCCAGGATTTCACCCATTTCTTCTTGGATAAACTCCCTCGCGTACCTGATTCCCACATCAAAACGCTTCATATGAGCTACCTGTAGGATTAAAGAAGTGGACGTAACTACCTTTTGAATAGAAAGGGCCTCTGTCAAAGTAGTGGCCAGCGGCTTTTCCACTAAGACATGCTTCCCTGCTTCCAGAGCGAGCCGGGTAGCGGATATATGAAAAGCGTCTGAAGTAGCTATAATTACCGCATCTAAATCAGGCTGAGCTAACATCTCCTCATAAGACGTAAAAGTATGATCAGGTGTATATCTATTTGCCATCTGTAGGAGCAGGTCTTCTGCCTGATCGCATATGGCGAACAGGTGTACATTGTATGCTTTCTGGACAGATTCCAGGTGAGCAAATTGGGCAATAGGGCCGCATCCCAGTATTCCAATATTCAATTTATCTCTGATAAAGTGAGTCATGTATGGTAGATTCAAGCATGCTGTTAGAGAAAATTTAGGTAATTCAGGTAACATTTACGGTTCTCCCTTATGAAAAAGTGGTTAAGTATGTCATTCACTGTCCTGGCAGTAGCCTCCTGCCAGTCTCCTGAGGTGGAGCAGACAGACCCGAGGCCCAATATCATTTACATTATAGCAGATGATCTTGGGTATGGTGATGTAGGAGTGTATGGGCAGCAGTATATAGCTACCCCTAACCTGGATAAGCTTGCAGCTGGCGGGATGCGTTTTACACAGCACTATGCTGGAAGTACTGTGTGTGCCCCTTCCCGGGCCGTGCTTATGACGGGAAAGCATACAGGTCATTCTGTAGTCAGGGGGAATAGAGAAATTAAGCCAGAAGGACAGTTTCCTATGGCTGACTCAGTTTACACCCTGGCTGAAATGTTTGTATCGCAAGGATATAGTACGGCTGCTTTTGGGAAATGGGGCTTAGGATACCCAGCTTCAGAAGGAGACCCCAACAGGCAAGGGTTTGATACCTTCTTTGGCTATAATTGCCAACGGCACGCGCATACTTACTATCCGGATTATCTCTGGAGTAATCAAACCAAGGTAGGTATCATACAAAATTCGGAGGGTGAACAGGAGATTCACTCTGCTAATCTCATTCAAGATCAAATTCTTCACTATTTGAGAGCTAGGGGCAGAATAGATGCCTCTGTAGACAGACAGCCATTTTTCCTTTTCCTGCCTATGACTATGCCACATGCAGCCTTACAGGTGCCAGATTCCAATAGACTGGTCTATGAAGGAAAGTTTGAAGAGGAACCGCAGCCAGATGGTTACTATCCAGGCGTAGAGAAGCCTAAATCTACCTTTGCGGCTATGGTGAGTTTGGTAGATACGCATGTAGGGCAGATAGTACAGGTACTAGATTCACTGGGGATAAGGGAGAATACTCTCATCATGTTTACAAGTGATAATGGCCCTCATGTGGAGGGGGGCGCAGACCCGGAATTTTTCGGTAGTAGCGGACCTTACAGAGGGGTCAAAAGAGATCTGTATGAGGGAGGAATCAGGGTTCCTTTTATTGTGAATTGGCCGGGGAGAGTTGCCGCAGGATCTACTTCAGAACATGTTTCTGCCTTTTGGGATATCTTCCCTACTATGGCAGAACTCATAGGTGGAGCCCCCCCAACAGAGGCAGATGGCATTTCTCTATATCCCACTCTATTAGGAGCCTCAGACCAACAGGAGCATCCCTTTCTATATTGGGAATTTCACGAGCAGGGAGGGAAACAAGCGGTCAGACAGGGTAAGTGGAAGGGGGTTAGGCTTAATGTAGCTAGGGAAGGGGAGCCCCTGGTAGAGCTATATGACCTGGAGAATGACCCTGCGGAAACCCAGAACTTAGCATCTGAATTCCCTGAGAAAATGGCCGAACTAACGCAGCTCATGGAAGATTCTCATAATAAGGATGTCAACTGGCCCTTATATTTTGTTGACCGCCAAGAGTTTGCTGAATAAATATACCTTACTCATAAATGGTTTCATGCAACGATCAGCCCCAGTGGCTGATCTTTTCGTTGTATGATATTACAGGGAATTCTTTTTGGCCCTGTATTTGTTCTTTACATTTTGCATCTGCTTAACACATCTATTCCTGAGACCATAGAGCACTGTTACTAAACTTTAACCATGTAACTATGAATTTCCTACGATACCTATCAGTAGTTGTAGTATGTGTTTGCCTGTTCTCAACAGGTTGTAGTGATGATAAAGATTTCCCTACTAGTTGTTCTAATTACTACAGGATGGAAGCCTTTGATGTGGGGGTCAATACGAAGACCCGCAAAGTTCAGATCCTTTATCAGGTAAGAGATTGTGATAATAAGGGAGTGGGAGGATTATCTGTAAATGATTTTGAGGTAGTTGAGAATGGATTCTCCATGGACTCGGAAGCAGATATCAGAATAGACCCGGGAGAAATCCCCTATACAGTGAAAACCGTCCTACTATTAGACATTACCCGAAGTGTAGAAGGGTTAGTAGGCCAAATCAAATCCGCTTGTAGCGCCCTCATCCAGCAAAAGCTGCCTAACCAGGAAATAGCTATCTACGCTTTTGATAAGCAGCTGCAGCTGATACAGGACTTTACCACCAGCAAAACACAACTTATACAGGCAGTTAATTCTCTTCCTGAAAGTAACTTAGAGAATTCTACCAACCTATACGGATCTATCATAGACTTGAATGTTTCTGAAATGTGGACAGATGTGTTCACGGTGCAGGAGATTTCCGATGGTAGCTTAATTGTGTTTACTGATGGAAGGCATAATGCTAACCAGACACAGACGCTGTCAGATGCTAAGAATAGCATAGGAGATAAGCGAGTGTTTGTAGCAGCCTTACAGAGTAATGACTTAGTAGAAGAGCCTTTAAAGGAACTAAGTAGTAAGGGAGGATATTTTCTTGCAGATAATATAGATGCCTTAGAAACAGCTTTTCTAAATATACAGGCTGAGATAGAATCTTTATCTGGCAGTATCTATTACCTCTTCTATACAAGCCCTATTACGGACCCTACCCCCTTTGATAATGAACTTATACTCAGGGTAAATGGTAATACGAATAGGAGTGAAGACAGGCAGATCAAAACCACCTTTAATAGTGGAGGTTTTCAGTAGGCTATAAGGGTATGATAAAAAATATAAGCCATCCTATCATGGGATGGCTTTTTTAATTAGCCTGGATAAGAAATGGCTAAAGGAAGAAAAAAAATTCCTGGTAGGATTGGGGTAATGATATTCTTATTTCTATCATTATCAGAAACTTACCCTTTATACCAAAGCCTGAAAATATAGTTAAATGAATGTTTGGTATAAAGAAATTCCAAAAATATAGGAATCTTTCTGTGGGATTTATATATTTACATTCGTAAGGTATTCAATCCTATGAAGATTCCTTACCCATAATATCTGCTGTTTCCTTCCTTGCTTGAATATTTCAGTTATTACATCGTTTTTATTTGCGACTAAGGCTTGATTTTGGCCACGCGAATTAGTTAATTAAAAATAGACACTTATCTATATTTGATATAAAAGAAAAGGCTACCGTATAGGTAGCCATCAGATTACGTTTACTTTGAGGATAGTTCCGCCGATTGGAGTGCATTGCTTCTCGGCGGTTTTTTTATTTATCACCATTTCTATGCCAGAGATGTTGCTTCGTATGTGTCAATGGTATGAAGGGTAGGTTATTTCGGCCAACGGGCTTTTTTTCTCCTATTTCTTCTTTGTTTTTCGGACAATTTGAGGGTTAAGAAGAAATTTCCTCCTTCATTTTTTGTTTTCTAATACAGTAATGACCTATCTGTTAGACGCTCTATCCAAGTGATTATCAAGCAAAAAGGGACTTACTCCTCACATAAACTGCGTTTGGTAAAACTTTTTAGCTGGCTCAAAACAGATCTTAAACCATTCTGTATAGCGTTCAGGAGATGCACTCATATCTGCCATAAGCGTTTCTATGGAGACATATTTATAGGCCATAACTTCTTCAGGGTTAAGGATGGGAGGCTGGTTATACGTCCCTATAAATACATGATCCAGTTCATGCTCCGTAAGTCCATGGTCTAGCTGAGCCTTATAAGTGAAAAAGAAAGCTTTCTGTAGGGGGCAGTCAAAGCCCATTTCTTCCTGTAGTCTCCTATGAGCTGCTTCTAGTAGTGGTTCTCCAGCTGCGGGATGGCTACAGCAAGTATTAGTCCACAGGCTGCCAGAGTGGTACTTCTGGGCGGCGCGCTGCTGGAGAAGGAGTTCATGCTGATCATTAAATACAAAGATGGAAAAGGCTCTATGTAGAA
>JBCCLI010000172.1:0-12804 GCA_039026975.1 Bacteroidota bacterium
GGGATGCATTGGAGGGACACAGCGTTTTTGCCTTCTTTTTTGGCGAATGAAAAAAGAAGATCCCGCGGAAGGCGACGAAGCACAGTATCCATCCCTATGGAAATTGTTTTAGACGAATTAACCTCTCAAAATTATGCCCATAAAATCCTGCGAACATCTGGACAATTTGGAGCCCAAGCATTCAGATAAGTATGCGTGTGAAGAATGCGTGAAGATAGGTGCTACCTGGGTACATCTAAGAACCTGCCAAACTTGTGGGAAAGTCCTTTGTTGTGATTCTTCCCCCCATAAACATGCAACTAAGCATTACAAGGAGACGGGACATCCTGTTGTGATTTCAGCTGAGCCCGGAGAAAAATGGGCATGGTGCTATGAGCACAAGCTCTTTATGCAGTACTCCTAAATATGGAGAATGAATAAGGTCGTGAGATTTTTTCGTGGACCACTCTTTCCTATCCTGATGGTTCAATTCATTGGGTCATTGGGGATTTCCCTGGTTATTCCTTTTCTAATCTTTTTGGTAATTAAGCTAGGAGGAAATGGTGTCGTTTATGGATTTTTGCTAGCCACCTATTCCTTTTTCCAGTTGATAGGAGCCCCTATTTTAGGGAGCTGGTCTGATGATTATGGGAGAAGAAAAATCCTCTTATTAAGCCAGGGAGGGACCCTGCTAGCTTGGGTAATTTTTGCTATCGCACTTCTTCTCCCTATGATAGCGCTTATTCCTTTTTCAGAAAGCTTTGTATTGACCCTTCCTTTACTACTTCTTTTTATTGCTAGGGCACTTGACGGGTTGACAGGGGGAAATGTTTCTGTAGCTAATGCATATCTATCGGACATCTCTACGGATGAAAATAGGAAAGCAAATTTTGGGATGATGGGGATGGCGGCCAGTTCGGGCTTTGTTATTGGTCCTGCACTGGCTGGGTTATTAGGCTCCACTTCTTTAGAAGAAATGCTTCCCATTCTTGGAGCCATAGTGATCTCGATCATAGGGATGGTTGCTATTTATGCAGGGCTTCCTGAGTCCAGGAAAAAGGAAGAGATGGAGATGCCCCACAAGCATCTGTATTTTTCGGATATCCTTAACATGCCAAAAATACGACTCCTCATTATTCTGTACTTCATTATGTTTCTAGGCTTTAATATATTTTTCTCCACCTTTCCTGTTCACGCTTCTGGCCCTGTGGCATGGGATGTCCAGCAACTAGGCGTTTTCTTCTCTTTTCTCTCCTTCTCTATGATCGTAGTCCAGGGGCCTGTGTTAAGTTGGCTTAATAGGTACTTTGGTGATTCTTCGCTTTTCTTTACTGGGAATATTATTCTTATGTTTTCCTTTTTCTTCCTCTCCCAGCTAACTAGCACGCTATTATTCATTGGAGCCGCTTTGTATGCATTAGGTAATGGGTTAATGTGGCCTTCATTTCAGTCCATACTAGCTTCAGAAGCTGGGAAGACCTATCAAGGTGCTATACAGGGATACGCTACCAGCTCAGGAAGTGCTGCAAGCATAGTGGGATTATTGATAGGAGGGCTTATGTATCAGTATCTGGGCCCTAAAGCCTTTCTCTTTATTTCATCCATTTTCCTAATAGTCGTTGTTATAGTGGGAAGGATGATGTGGGTAAGTCCTAACGATTCAGAGAAAGCTACCCCTCCCCTTACATCAGATAATGTCCACACAAAGAATAGCTGAATGATCCTCTTTGGGAAACTTAGATTTGTCTGTATACTTAGCCCTTGTAGCCCAATAATAGAGCATTCCTGCCCAGCCTGTTACTAGCAGGGTAAATAGTAATTGGACCTTAATATTCTGGGGTAGACGTCTATCCAGGATATGGATACATGTGAGAATCCAGCAAATAGCCAGAAGCAGAAGGATGTTGATCATGTTGAATGGGTATTAGAGCAATGTTTACCTAAATATACCCCTTTTTACATAAAAAATAATGTATTTGTTAGAAAAGGTCGGGAGAAAAAATATTTTTTATATCCTTCTATTTCATCCTTAGTATACTATCTACAAAGTAAGCTCGCTTGTCCTGATAGTGATTCTCCACGTTAAAACCTGCCCTATCTGCCAAGTGGGCAATCATTCTAAAGTCGTATTTTTGAGATAGTTCTGTCCAAATAGCCTCCCAAGCGTAGAACTGAAAGGTAGCGTCCAGCTTTCCTATATACACTTCCTGATCACAGGTGCTTACTAAATAACTTTTCGTCTGACCTGTCATAGGATTATAGGAAGGGGCATGAATAAACTGGTCAATATTAAAATTGGCCTCCATTTCTCTGTTAATTCTCCGGAGAAGGTTCAAATTGAATTCTCTGGTAATCCCGCTGTCATCATTGTAAGCATGTAGAATAATCTCAGGATCTTTTTTTAAGTCCAAGCCTATCAGGAGAATATCCTTTTGGTTCATGCGGAGTTGAAGATTCTGGAGAAAATGAATGGCTTTATCCTCAGGGAAGTTCCCTATGTTAGACCCTAAAAACATGATGACCTTAGGAAGTTGGTCGGTTTCATTGAGCTGGTCCAAAGCCACAAAATAGTCTCCCTCAATGGGGTCTACCTGCAAGTCTGGGAAGGAGACTGCCAGTTCATTGCAAAGGTGGGTGAGGGCATCTCCGGAAATATCAACTGGTGTATAGCTAAAAGTGGTACCGGCCTCAAGAAAGTGTTCCAATAGAATTTTAGTTTTCAGGCCATCTCCTGCGCCAAAATCAATTAGCCTAAAAGGTGTTCCAGATGGTGAAAATGATGCAAGTAAAGCCTGCTTATGAGTCTGAAAGATCTCATACTCACAGTCAGTGGGATAGTATTCCGGCATCCGCATGATCTGTTCAAAGAGCACACTCCCGCGCGCATCATAAAAATACTTGGAGGAAAGAAATTTTGGGGTACCACTCAGGCCTGTAAATACATCTTTCTCAAACTGCGATAGTAGCGTAGTTTCCGGCACTTGGCCGTTAGACTTGGACATGAATTGTTTATTTATACTTCACCTGGAAAATTAACTAGGAAGTAGGCTCACACATTTTCTGCTATCCGAATTCCTGCAAACAACCATCTTAAGTGTGGATGGAAAAAATTCCTGTACGTCATTCGGATGTGATCTTTAGGAGTAGCACAAGACCCCCCGCGCAGAACCATCTGGTTGACCATAAATTTTCCATTATATTCTCCTAAGGGTCCTTCCACTACATTGAAATTAGGGTAGGGGAGATAGGAACTATTGGTCCATTCCCATACATCTCCGTAGAACTGGTAGCTTCCTTTTTGGCGAGGTATAGGCTGGTAGATCCCAGACTCTACAAAATTAGCCTCTTCAGGAATTTCAGGTACATGTAGCTTACAGGCCACTTCCCACTCAAACTCAGTCAATAGGCGCTTACCTCTCCACTTAGCAAAAGCGTCAGCTTCATAGAAACTGGCATGAATCATAGGAGCAGTAGGGTCTACTTTTTGCAGTCCATAAAGGGTAAATTGATGCCATACCCCATCTATCTGAAACCAGTGAAAAGGAGAATCTAGTTCTTGTTCCTTCACCCACTGCCATGCTTCCATAAACCAGTATTGAAACTTCGTATAGCCTCCGTCCTCAATAAATTCTATGAATTCTCCATTGGTGATGAGCCTATCCATGACCCTGGCTGACTCTAGGAACACCCTATGATTTCCTTCTTCATTATCAAAGTGGAATCCAGTCCCCTGAAATCCTATCTCATAGACATCTGCATCTATATGCAGGTACCGTTCTTCTAGTTGAGCGCTTTCTAACTGATTAAGGATATCAGGCATTGGCATGTATTCTGGGAAAAGGGGATTGTGTCCCAGTATATACTTGATATCATAGAGGAGAAGTTCCTGATGTTGTTGTTCATGTTGGAGGCCTAGCTCTATGACTTCTAGTGCATGCTCAGGAAGTAGGTCCTGCTCTCCCAGTAGCTCTTGCATATGTATGTCTACATATTTTCTGTATTCTCTAATCTCCTTAACCCCCGGACGTGTCATATTCCCGCGGTAGGATCTATTCACACGTTCTCCGGCTCCCTCGTAGTAGCTGTTAAAGAGATAAGCATAGCGCGGGTGGTATACTTGGTAATCAGGATAAAAGGAAGCCAACACAAAGGCCTCAAAAAACCAGGTAGTATGGCCCATATGCCATTTGGGAGGGCTTACATCTACAACGGGTTGAACGACAGTGTCTTCTGCTTTGAGAGGTTGGCAAATAGTAAGGGTCTGCTGTCTTACTTGAATAAACTTATCCAGCAAGTTAATAGCATGAGTATGGGTGACAATCATGATGAATGAGAGAATTGTATATACTGATTAATTAACGATTTCCCGTCAACTAAGGTATAATTACAGTTATAACGGCCTCCCCCCGGCCCAAGAACATTTCCCTTAAAATAGGAATTCTTGTAAGATTTTATACTCTTTTTGAAAAAAATGGTTGAACCTAAAAGCAGATATTTTTTCATCCTGTAGTATTTACCTGTTTTCTTAGAGTGAAATGAGTCCATTAGGTGTCTGAATATGTGCAGAGATCCTTGGAAAGTCTGATTTTTCTATGTTAATGGAAATGCCTAATTCATGGAAAAGCTTCTCTATCTTCTCCGGCTTAGGATGAGAAAAACGGATGTTCTCTAAGTGACAGCCTTCTGCTAAATGATCAGTTGGATGAGCTTGGCTGTTCTTCCAGTCTATGAAGAACGGAATTACCTCCACCTCAGGTTCTGCCAAAGGAAGACTTAGTTTCCATTCCAGTATATCCCCTGTAGGTAATCTGCGTTTTCCATCCATCACTTCGCTCAAGGGAGTATAATACCTCTTTAACCCAGCTGCATCCTCTTCTAGCTTGTCAGATTTCAAGCACCATCTACTTAAGGTGGGTACCTGTATGAGGTCTATGCCCATCCATCTGGGAGGGAGAATGTCAATGTTTTTTTCATCTACTGCTAGTATCTCAAAGTAGCAAGTATCCCCTAAGTGGATAAGGGCATTTTGGGTTCCCTGAGTAGGATGCTTTCCTCCTATTTTAGGATCCATTCCAAACAGCTGCCTTATCTGACTTATCCCTGCCTCAAAATCAGGAACCACATAGACCAAATGATCAATGGCTCTTCCTCCTACCTTCATACATGCTGATAATTAGCTTGTACCACGCTAGCTACTTGCTGGGCACTACGAACGGCGCCATCCATATAGCCGGGGAAGGTGTGAGCGGTTTCAGTACCTGAAAGGAAGAGCTTTCCATGGTAGTAGGGGCTCCTGTATAGGAAATGCCCATTATGCTGATGAGGGAGAACATGTGCTTCATAGGGCGTATAGGTAAAGGGCTCATTTCTCCACACCCTTTCTTCATAGGAAAGAAAGTCCTCTGCTTGTGAGCCGAAATACTTTTTGAGCTGGCCCAGGATGAGACTAAGTCTTTCTTCTTTTTCAAGAGAAAAATAGCTCCCGTTCAGAAACCCACATAGCCCAAAGGTTTGGTCAGCTACATCTGAGTGGTCATACATTTCTGGTATAGGGCCTACTCCGCTAAATATGGTGCCACTATGCCCATGATCACGCCAGAAAGGCTCCTCATAAGTCAGCGCTATTTTGATAGAGTCTCCCATCCATGTATGTGTAGTCTTCATGACCGTCAGTATGTCTTTAGGTAGGGAAGGCTCAAAGGTAACTGACTTAGCGAGTAAGTTAGGAGGGACTGTACTTACTACCACAGAAGAGGTGAACATACCCTCTTTTGTGTGCACTTCCAGCACATCTCCTTTTTCTTTTATGGCCACTACTGGGGTAGCTGTATGGATTTCCTGGGTGTTTTTTATTTGCTGATGGAGGGTTTGAATGAGCTGACTACTTCCTCCGACTATCCTATAACTAGGTTCCTCGTTGACTGGAAGTGTAACTAGCTGAGGAGGGCTGGTAGAGATAGGTTCATAGATAGCCTGTTCCCCTAAATACTGCTCAAATATTTCCAGCTCTAGTTCTTTAAGGAGTGTGGTTAAGGCTGTATGCTTGTTACCCAGCCAGGTAGCCCCCATTTCCAGAGGTGCTTTCCCTGCTTCATATTGGGTGAGCATTCGCCCGCCTAGTCTTTCTCTTGCCTCCAAAATAGTAGAATTGATCCCAGACTTCTGCAGAAAATAGGCCAGACTGAGTCCACTTAATCCACCTCCTATAATGAGTACATCTACTTTATGAACTGTCATGAGAATGTGTTTTGGATAAATATCTGTGATTGACTCCTGGTAGAAAGCCATACAGACGACTTTTACTTACGGGTATATTATAAGCTATTATTTCACCCCCACTCTTACAAGATCACTAATGGTTTTCAGGCCATATTGCTCAGCTACTTCTTTTTTCATCATGAGGGCGTAGGTATTATTAAAGCCTAAGGGTTCTAGCCAATCTATTTTGAATTGGGCATTGAACTGCTCATCTACATAAGTGAGAATGGCTTCAGATGTTCCTCCCAGTGAGTCTTTTAGGGCCTTATCTCCTCCTAACATAACCCCAAATCCCGTCCCTGTATAGGCAGGATACATATCTATTTCTTCTGTTCTCAGGGCCTCAAAACAGATTTTGGTTCCGCCTAGACCCGCTTTCAGATCAACCGTTTTTAAGGTGTAGGCTTCTATGAGTTGTTTGAATATTTCTATGAGAATAAACTGCTCCGTAAAATTCTTAGATCCTATGATAAAGGGTTCACTGGAAGTGGAGATTTTCCCTCCTAATTGGGCTGCTATTTCAGGGATAGCATTTCCATTCTCATCCACCAAGCTAAGATTAATGAGAAATGCATTGGCAATGGAGTCAGGTTCTCTTTTTAGGTGATCTGCCTGATAGTTTAGCTGGATCATAGTTGAGTCAGAAATTCTTCCTGCTAGCAGGTTCAGCACAGGGATGACCTCAGGAAATCTATCGTAAACCCCTAGATGGATAATAGCAGCTGCATCGTAAGGGGGAAAGGCAGCTTCATCATCTTCAAGCACGGCTAGGTTATAGGCCTTTATTCTACCATCTGTGGAGTAGCCGGAAATCATATCTACCCTCCCATCAAATATGGCTTCATACATGAGGTTGGTATTCATGCTTTTGGCATTTACCTCCATGCCGTAGGTTTCCTGCAAGGTAGGATAGCCATCAAGCCTACCCATGAACTCTGGGTCAAAGGCGGCTGTAAACTGCTGGTCGCTAGGACTACTTACAAATTGAATGGCAAATCCTAACGGGATGATAAGCATGACGGCAGATACTAAAACGGTGAGCGTCTTAATGGGTAAGAGTTGTATTCTCCCAAGAAAAGTATCTAGCAAAACTGCCAGTAGAGCAGCAGGAATAGCACCTGCTAAAATCATCTGGCTATCATTCAAAGCTATCCCGCCAAAAATAAATTCTCCTAATCCTCCCGCCCCTATATAGGCGGCAAGGGTAGCCACCCCCACATTAATAACAGTAGCTGTACGTACACCTGCAAAGATGACAGGTAAGGCTAAAGGGAGTTCTACTCGTCCTAGTATTTGGGCTGTACTCATGCCCATCCCTTTTGCAGCTTCCGTAATACTTCCGTCTACCTCAGTAATGCCGGTATACGTATTCCGCACAATAGGGAGAAGCGCATATAAAAATAAGGCTGTAATAGCAGGTGCTATCCCAATGCCAAGTAGGGGAATCATAAATCCTAGCAAAGCAATACTGGGGATGGTCTGTAATACATTGGTAATGCCTAATACAAAAGAGGCGAGTTTTTCTTGTTTGCTAATCCAGATACCCAAGGGAACTGAAATCAATACGGCTAAGAAAAGAGAAGCCAACGTAAGCCCAAGATGGGTAGCTAACTGAGCCAGGATCTCATCACTTTTCTCTAGCAGGTAAGCTCCCATAGACAGGAGGGGAGTAAGGGCGGAGATGGGACTCATGATGGTACTTCTTGAAGGGTTCCGGTAAATTCCTGGAAGGCTTTCCAGAGCTGAAGTTTAGTAAAAGAGTAGACTATATTACCTTTTCTGGCTGTAAGGATGTTTTTCCCCTGATAGAATCTCCTCAGTACATCCCTAATGTTATCAGAAGGGCTGAGGTCATTCTCAATTTTATCTTCCTGAGATGTAGGGAGAAATCCTAATAAATCAGTAAGGGTAACTACTACTAATTCCAGCTGGAACCTGTGATGTCCCATGAAGGAAGATATAAACTCATTAGCGGGTTGGAAGAGAAGTTCAGCAGGAGTTCCTTTTTGAATGCATTCTCCGTGGTCCATCACCATAATCTGGTGCCCCCATTCAAAGGCTTCTTCCAGGTCATGGGTAACCATAACTAGGGTCTTATCTCTTAAGACATCCAGCTCTAATAATTCTTTTCTGATAGATTCTCGTGTAATAGGATCTAAGGCACCAAAGGGTTCATCCATGAGAATAATCTCTGGGGAAGTGATCAAGGCTCTTGCCAGACCTACTCGTTGGCGTTGGCCCCCGCTGAGCTGATGAGGATATTTGGTGAGCACTTCATCAGGGGCTAGCCTAAGCTTCTCTAGTAAGGCTGCCATCTCTGCGGTAGTTTTCTCTTTCTCCCAGTGGAGAAGCCGGGGGACTACTGAAATATTTTCGGCTACGGTATAGTGTGGGAATAAGCCTATCCGCTGGATTACATATCCTATATTCCTCCTCAATTCTACCGCTGATTGGGCTAAAATATCCTTTCCATTTATACGGATGATACCTGAACTAGGCTCTATCAAGCGATTGAGCATCTTGAGGGTAGTGGTCTTACCAGAACCACTAGTTCCCAGCAATACCAGGCGCTTTCCTCTGGCTACCTCAAAACTAACTTCTTTTACAGCTGTAAAATTCCCAAATCGTTTGCTTAGCCGTTCTGCTACTATCATTACTTCTCAAGTTACTGACAGGGAGAGCGGGAATCAAATTTCTACCAACCCCAGGTACCTTGTGCGCCCTTAAACGGACCTACAATCCATGAGGTTATCCAGCCGCCATAAAAATCTCCTTCCTGCGCCTGAACCTGTTCATCATTTACATAGCAAGCTGAAACCTTATGCGCATAAAAGGCCAGATATCCTTTAATGGGCAGAAAAGCCTGACTGGGAGAAGGATAATACCATGCTACCTGGGGCACATTTTTTCCTTCCCACTGTAAGTCATAGTAGGCCGCTCTCCCTTTGAATTCACAGAAGGAGCTTCCGGAGTTAGGAGCAAGTAGGTTCATTATTATGTCCTCAGGAGGGAGATAGTATACAGGGGGATGGCTCGTTTCCAGTACTCGATAAGCCCCATTAGTATCAACCAGGATGTCATCCCCTATCATGATTCTGATATGTCCGGCGAATTTTTCCAGTTTTGGTGGCCTGGGATAATCCCAAACTGATTCCTGCCCAGGGCCAGGTTTAATCCGTTTTTTATTCATTATTTGTTTTATCTTATCGGTAAGGGTCTTCAATATGATCAACCTGATTTTCTGACTTCTGTTAGCTAATATTCTGTATTTATGGACTACACTCAACTGGCCTTTGAAGAGAATTTCTTGAAACCATTACCTAATTTGCTTTGGTGGGAGGTAAGGAATGAATTCCATAGAGCCGCGCAAATACTGGCGATGATGGGCAGGAGCTTTTGTCCCCTTCATATGGAAGATGAGTATGCTACCTTAAGTTGGGATACGGAGGGTAAGGCTATGATAGGCAAGTGGCTCAACGGGGCCTTCAGGTTTGAAATAGACTATTGGGAATACAAGCTGATTATCAGGAGAGATGAGAAGGTAATTACTACTTGTCAGCTAGTGGGAAAATCTACTCTGGAAATACTGGAAGAGATGAAACCTATCCTGACAAATCAGGGGTTTGAGATGGGGAAGCTAAAAATGAATTATCCTTATAGAGATCTTCCTGCTGAGATAGCAGATCAGAACAAAAAATTCTCTTCCTTAGACCTGGAAACCGTAAAAGCTTTCACTTCCTGGAATGATCAAGCATACGCCATACTTAAGGCATTTACTCAGGTACATTCCAATGTTTCTGAGATTCGCTGCTGGCCACACCATTTTGATTTGGCGATTCTGATGACCGTTAACCAAGAGAAGAACAAGACTGTAGGGATTGGCTATGTGCCGGCAGATAACCATTATGATATTCCCTATTTTTATTTAGGTCCCTATCCGGCACCAGATGCTAAGCTGTTACCTGCACATGAAGGACCTGGAAAATGGCATACTGAGAACTGGACTGGAGGGATCTTATTATCTGAAGAGCTAAAAGGTCTTAGCTTGCCTGAGCAAACTAAGACCTTTCAGTCATTTTATCAGCATTATCTGACTGCCTTAATAGACCTGCTTTCCTGAGCTATTGGGTTATTTCCACCCCTCTCCAGAAAGCTATGTGATCTTTGATAGCAGCAGCAGCAGCTTTAGGTTCAGGATAATACCATGCTGCATCTTCATTAAGTTCTCCATCTATCTCTACAGAGTAGTAAGAGGCTAGCCCTTTCCAGGGACAGGTAGTATTCAGGTTACTATTCTTAAAATATTCTGATTTAATGGATTCTTTAGGGAAGTAGTGATTTCCCTCAATGACTACTGTTTTATCACTTTCGGCTATGACTTTGCCATTCCAGATCGCTTTCATAATGGTAATATTAAGTTGAGCACAAAGAGTATACTGCTATAAAGGAAAGAATGTTTGACTTATTGGGAACGTAGGAGTTTCCAGTATTTTCGTTTATCTATTCCTATTGCGAGTACACTTACAGAGTCCTTATTATGGAAATGGGACCGCCACTTAATATACTGATTGCCATTAAGCATATCCACCAGAAACTCATCACAGTTGACCAGATACCGCACATTCAAATAATCTCCAGTTATTTCATGGAAATATTCCTGCAGGAAAAAGTCTCCCCCCCGAGTCTGGTAAGCCAGGATGTCTTTCACCTTAGAATAGAGAGAGTCGCGGTCAGAACTCCAGGGTAGTTTATTTATGCTTACCATAAAGAAGCCCTGGTACTTGAACTGTCTCACCTCATCATACCAGTACACATCCTTAGACTTGTCTAGTATACTGATGGCTTTCTTCAGGTTAGCGTGATCTCCAAAGGAAATCCTGGACCAGTCAACATTCTCAGCCCTATACTTGAACTTGGTAAATTCATTAGGATCAAAGGTGAAGGCTAACCCATCAATGTTCACATACCCACATAGCAGGTTTAACTTAAGGGTCTTTACCAGCTCTCCGTTCTGGTAGAACTTGAGGGCATAGTGGTAATCACACTTATCTTCAAAGGTCATTTCAAAGTCCCAGCTGCGCTGGAGTTCTCTGAAAAAACGTGTGTCCTTGGAGATAAAGGTTCTCAGTTCACTTTGGATAGGAACGTTTCGATAATTATGAAGTGGTATTCCGATAAGCGCCCAATCTCCCTTGGAGAAGTCAAGATCAGAAATGATTTGGCGGGCTTTAACAGGTGATAATAGAATGAGAAGGTTAAGAAAAAAGATAAGGGTAAATCTCATAACAGCCTGAGTCAACACAAAGCAAAAATATCCAAATGCAAGAAACCTGAATATAGTCTTTTATAACACCTCTAGGTTTCTCAGGTATTATTTACGATAAAAGTACGGCTATATAACTGATTTTTCGATAAGCTTGGTATGATCTGTAAAAAATATATTCCTGCGGGAAGATTGTGCGTAAAGGTAATAATGTTTTCTCCCTCAGCCAGAGTACCTTTCTGCGAAAATACGAATTGTCCATTCATGTTGAGTATTTTGAGGGAATAGGTATTTTCTCCTGAGAAAGTATTCAATCGTATATTCAGCAAGCTGGTTCCTGGATTGGGAAACACACTGATTCTTGGTAGTAGGGAGATGACATCTTCCAACCACTCTTTCGCCACTACTGCGTGTGGGACACCGTTTCCTGTCAGAAAATTAGGGGATTCATCACCTGATTCTACTATGGCTTGATATACTTGGTCTCTGGTAGCGCCAGGACTAGCTTGCAGTAAGCAGGCGGCCAGACCTGAGATGATGGGACAAGAGAAAGAAGTACCGCTTCTGAGCCCTATACTGCCGTCCGTACTCAGGGTAAACACACGTTGGCCCATGGCGGAAATATCTGGCTTCAGTCTTCCGTCAGCCGTAGGCCCTACACTACTAAAGGTGGCATACGCTCTGCATTTATCTACGGCTCCTACAGAAATAACCTCATTCCCGTCTGCAGGTGCTATCAGTCCGTTGGCACCTCTATTCCCAGCAGAATTTACTACTATGATTCCCTTTTCGGAGGCTATATCTCCTGCACGGGTAATGACTGTCGTATTTCCATCCAGGTCTTCACTGCTATAGCTACTAACTCCTCCATCATAAGTTAAATATCCCAAAGAGGTAGAAAATATATCTGCCCCTAGGCTGTCAGCATACTCTGCGGCAGCCACCCAGTTATCTTCTTCCTGGGCTGTTTCTGATGCGTCATTTTCTGTTCTTAGGAGAATAAAATTAGCGTCCGGTGCAGCCCCCTGCATTTCTCCAGGGACTACACCTGCTATTACGGAAAGCACATGTGTCCCATGTTTACAGGCTCCTGAAGAGAAGCAATCCTCATATACATTCTCATCCCCATCTACATAATCTCTGGTAGCGAGCATTCTCCCCTCATTAAAGATATGGGTGAAACCCTCCATCTCATCTACCTTATTGAATCCATTATCAAAGACGGCAATGGTAACCCCTTTACCTGTAATACCTGCTTCATGCAGCTTATCCAAGCCTATCATGCTGAGCTGTCGGGTGTAGGA
>JBCCLI010000173.1:0-12788 GCA_039026975.1 Bacteroidota bacterium
CTGCTGCTCTACATGCTCTTTGATTAGGCGCATCAGTCTTTCAGGGTCAGACTCCAGGACTAGTCTTACATCTATCTCCGCCCTCGCCCAGCCGGGGACAATGGTCCTCACCTTCTCATTGATCCATCCTGACTGCATACCACGTATGTTAAGAGAAGGAAACTGTATGGCCTCCTGATAGAAAGTACCCACTTTATCAGTTTCTGCTATTTGGAGCCTGTTCTGAATAGCTTTCTCATTATCAGGGACGGCTTTCAGGATAGCCAGGGTAGATTCATCCAGTTCTATCCCTTCATAAAAGCCGGGGATGCTAACTATTCCCTGATCATCTTTCATGGAAGCCAGAAGTTTGGCTAATCTCAAGGCCGGATTAGGGGCATAGTTCCCAAAGTGGCCGCTATGCTGGGCCACTACAGGCCCATAGGTGGTCAGCTGTATGGTGGAAATTCCTCTGGCCCCAAAGGTAAGGGTAGGTCTGTTGGTGATGTGCCTGGGGCCATCAAAGATGATGAGCATGTCAGCTGCTAGCAGCTCTTTGTTGGCTAGTACAGCCCCTGGTAGCCTAGGAGACCCTAACTCTTCCTCAAAGTCCATAATGACCTTAATGTCATAATTCGGAGAAAGGCCTTTATCCTTGATGACATCTAAACTCGCGAGAAACATTCCTACTGGACCTTTCGCATCAGCAGCAGCTCTGACGAAAATTCTCCACTCATCCTCGTATTGACTAATTCTCTCCCATGGAATTTCTTCAAAGCCTCCCTCACTTGTAGGCTGCTTGAGTGCGGGTTTCCATGGGCTCTCCTGAGCCCATCTGCTGGGGTCCACGGGTTGCCCATCTAGCTGTAAATAGATTAGTACCGTCTTCTCAGCACCTTCATGCTTCCTTTCTGCCAGAAGAAGGGGAACGGTCTCGGTGTTGATTCTATGGGTAGTGAAATCCCTTTGAGAAAAGTGCTCTTCACACCACTGTATATTTTTCTCTATGTCTTCCGGGAAATGGGCATCATTAGGGATGCTGTAAAGTTCTTTCAGCATAGGAAATGACTTAACGGCATACTCAGCTGAAAGGGTTTCCATGTCGGCCTGAGAAAGTGGCTGAGCTGAGACCTCTGTAAGACAGAAGGGCGTTAACAGAAGAATAGAAAAAATAGAGACAAAGAATTTCATCTTGATTGGGCTTGTGTGGTGAATGATGTATATATGATCAGGATTAAGGCTTAATTCCTCTCCCTTTGAAGAAGGTGTAGCAGAAAGTCCCTCCTCCTTGGGCTGTTCTAGCTAGATCAGCTATTCCTTTCTCCATGTCTTTCCTGTTAGTTAGGCCAGCAGATATAGCATCCTCTGCTATTCCTTCTATCATGGCCGTGAACGTATTTAGCGTGAATCCTTCTACCAGGGCAGGTTTAGAGTCATCTACATAAATCTGCCTGGGAGAAATCTGAATATTCTCTAAGCCAGATGAAGCCATGAGCGGGTATAGCCTTCTTCCAATGTTGGCATCTCCACCCCCCAATTGTTGAAGAGTGATTTGGTGCTGTACAGCCCTTTGAGCATCCATACTATCAGGGTGGAAGTAAGTAGAGCCATGATCTCCTTCTATCACTGTAACAGTCCCACCAGGCTTAAGTACCCTTTGTGCTTCCTGAAGTGCTGTTACAGGTTCTCCTAAGTGTTCCAGCACAAAGCAGATAAACACATGATCAAAGCTGTTATCCTCAAAGGGAAGCTGAAAGATATCTGCCTGCTGAAAGGCTACGTTCTCCAGACCTAAAGAAGAAATGGTAGATCTTGCCTTTACAACTGACTCAGGAGAAATATCGATAGAGGTGAAACGGCATAAAGGATTTTGAGAAGCAATGATCTGCGTCTGTGCTCCAACTCCACAGCCCGCCTCAAGCACATGACTGCCTTCAGGCCACAGGGAATCATAATGAATAAAATCAGAAGTTGCCTGCGCCTGGTCATTTAGCCTGTTTGCCTCTTCTAAAGAATAGCCATGTACGTATTGGTTCATGAGAATTAATTTATGGATAGATGGTGTACGGTAGTTGCTTAAAAAATGGGAAAAGAACAAAAGTTGATTCCGCTTTGTTTACAAACACCTATAAGCTCCCGTATTTAGGGGTTATGAGATGCAGTTTTGGATTTACTTAGGGATAATAGCTTATTAGCACGCTATGAAGAAATACTTATCGCTGGTCAAGTTTGCTCATACCATCTTTGCCTTGCCCTTTGCCTTCGTAGGGCTATTTCTGGGCTTGTACGAGTTATTTATACAGGGGCAGGAGTTGGATAAGCCTTGGTGGCAGTCTTTGATTTTAGTTATTCTCTGCATGGTCTTTGCCAGAAATGCGGCCATGGCCTTTAACAGATACATAGACCGAGATATAGATGCTTTAAATGTAAGAACCCAGATCAGGGAGATTCCAGCTGGAACCATTAGCCCCAAACACGCTTTGACCTTTGTAGTGGTAAACTCGCTTTTATTTATAACTACTACCTTTCTCATAAATAAAATTTGCTTCTTCCTCTCTCCAGTAGCCCTTTTGGTCATCCTGGGCTACTCCTGGACTAAGAGATTTACCATGTTATGCCATTTTATCCTAGGGGTAGGCCTTTCCCTGGCACCCGTGGGAGCTTACTTGGCTGTTACCGGGGTATTTGATTGGAAACCTATTATACTAGGCATAGGTGTGCTCACATGGGTAAGTGGATTTGATATTATTTATGCTTTGCAGGATGAAGAATTTGATAAGGAACATCAGTTGAATAGTGTTCCTGCTTGGCTGGGTAAAAGGAATGCCTTACAAGTATCTACCTTCCTGCATATCATCACTGCTTCCATGATGATTCTTTTTGGTATAATGATAGAAGCTGGTTGGATTTACAGAATAGGGGCAGGTATTTTTATTTTGATGTTGGTCTATCAGCACAGATTAGTTACGCCCACTGATTTATCCAGGATAAATCTTGCGTTTTTTACCACTAATGGAGTTGCCTCCGTAGTATTTGGCCTTCTGGCTATAGGAGAGCTGTGGTGGAAGTGGGGATTTCTTAATAGCATAAGCTGACAGTGAGCTAGTTGGATAAGATGATTTTTGAAATGAAAATTTACCCCTGCTGTTAGGTACTTTTTATGTAAATTACCATTCATCGACACCATTCTTTTTGGGAACAAGCCGTGCGTTCATGTCCTTACAGAAAATAGCCCACTGGGGCTTCCTCTCCTTATTGATCATGCTTTCTCTTAGCCTGCGGGCACAGGAAAACGGTACCCCCTCTTTTCCCTGGAAAAATAATACCGCAGCTTTTCAGTGGGCAGATCGTCTCATTAGTCAGATGACCCTGGAGGAGAAGATCGGCCAAATGATCATGATCCCGGCTTTTGGTAATGAGGATATGGAGCAGGAACTCAGAATTAGCAAAATCATCCAGCAATATAAGATAGGGGGCCTCATCATGATGCAGGGTACACCTGCTGAACAAATTAGACTTTTAAACCTTTGGCAGCTACAAAGTAGAATTCCGCTCTTAGTAGCCCAAGACGCCGAGTGGGGACTAGGGATGAGAATGAAGGAAATTCCAGATTTCCCCCAAAATATGACCTTAGGGGCTATCCAAAATGATACCCTCATCTACCAGGTCGGAAGGGAAATGGCCCGACAACTTAAGCAGGTAGGGGTACACCTAAACTTTGCCCCTGTCGCAGACATCAACATAAACCCCGCTAATCCCGTTATCAACACTCGCTCTTTTGGAGAGAATAAATTTCAAGTAGCCAGGAAGAGCATATTAGTAGCTCAGGGGATGCAGGATGAGGGCGTTATGGCATGCGCCAAACACTTTCCAGGACACGGAGACACAGAGACGGACTCTCATCATGCTTTGCCTACGCTCCCCCAAACAGCTGAAAGGCTGGATAGCACAGAGTTATATCCCTTCATTCAGCTCATCAATAAAAATGTAGGGGCTTGTATGGTGGCTCACCTAAACATTCCCGCTTGGGATCAAAATGAAACGCCAACCTCCCTATCTCCCTTTGTCATCAGAAACCTCCTTAGAGAGAAGTTAGGGTTTCAAGGATTAATCATTACAGATGCGTTAAATATGGGAGCAGTATCAACTACCAGGGCGGGGACTTCAGTTGAAATGTCGGCTTTCCTGGCAGGGAATGACATGTTACTGTTTCCTGGTACAGTTGCAGGTACTATCCAAACCCTAAAAGAGGGAGTCTTGAATGGCCAGATAAGTGAGAGAGAGATAAATGTAAGGGTCAAAAGAATTTTGTTGGCTAAGCATAGCCTGGGATTATATAAGCCCCAAAAATTAGCCTCTATTGATCCTGGTAATCAAATGGCCCAACTTATCAAAATTCATAGAAAGAGATTATTTGAGGAGGCCATTACCGTTCCCCTTAACCGCGGAGGTATCCTTCCTTTAGGGAAACTTGACAGGCGGAAGATAGCGTACGTACAGATAGGCGGGAAAAGCCAGGACACCTTTGATAAAGCCCTATTTAGGTATGGGCAGGTAACCCCTTTCTATTTACGAAAAGGATTCTCAAGAGGGGAGGGAGAACAGCTTATAAGGAAGGTACGCGAATATAATACGGTGATTGTAGGTGTATTTGGGATGAGTCCGTATGCAAGTAGGCAGTACGGCATACATACCCAAATTCCCATCCTTACAGAAAACCTAGTCCAGGAGGGTAAAGAAGTGATCCTCACGCTCTTTGGAACACCCTATGCTTTAACAAATTTTGGGCAGGAACGCGCCATTGTTGTGGCTTATGAAGGGGTAGAAGAAGCCCAATTGGCAGCTGCTGAAGCTATTTTTGGGGGAATAGCAGTTAAAGGAAAATTACCTGTATCAGCAGGAGAAAAATTTCCTGTAGGGGTAGGAAAAACCTGGCCTCAGCCAATGAGAGTAGGATATGCCCAACCGGAAGAAATGGGAATGGATAGTGGCACCCTGGAAGAAATTCACGAGATTATTTCTCCTGTGATCCGGGATAGAGTGACTCCTGGTTGTGCAATTATGATAGGGAGAGGAGATAAGATGGTGTATGCCCGCGGGTTTGGGAATATGACCTATGAGCCAGAGAGTGAAGGGATAGATCCCTTCCTTCACACCTATGACTTAGCCTCAGTTACTAAGGTGCTAGCCACTACCCTCTCAGCTATGAAGCTGGTAGAGCAGGGAAGGCTAAAGTTGGATTGGCCTATCAGCAAGTACCTCCCTGAATATGCGAATTCAAATAAAGCCAGGATTACGGTCCGTAGGCTGTTGCAGCATAATGCGGGTTTAAGAGCGTGGATTCCCTTCTGGCTGTCATCTCTGGAAGAAAATGACCAGCTAAATGAAAAGTGGTATAGCAGAGAAAAGGCGGATGCTTTCACCATACAGCTGGCGCCTTCTTTATATGCTTCCAAAGCGTATAAGGACAGTATGCGGCAGATGATAGTAGATTCTCCCATAAGAAAAAGTATGAGGGTGAATTACTCAGACTTGGGACTTATGCTTATGGGAGAGATAGTAGAACGCCTAAGTGGGAAGCGGCTAGATGCCTTTGCAGATGAGCATTTTTATCGCCCGCTAGGGATGAATCATACCTACTTTAACCCTGCCGAGAAAGGATATAGAGAGATATGTCCCCCTACTGAGGTAGATAGAAACTGGAGAAAAGGGGAAGTAAAAGGATTTGTGCATGACAAGGCTGCTGCTTTGTGGGGGGGAGTGGCAGGGCATGCTGGGTTATTCTCTAATACCTTCGATTTAATGAAGGTATTGATGATGCTAAAGAATGATGGAACCTATGGGGGAGAGAGATATATTAGGCCAGAAGTCATAGACTATTTTACGAAACAGCAGCTAAGTTATAGTCGGAAAGGGCTAGGCTGGGATAAGCCCTCCATCAGTTCTCGCAGGTACACCCCTGTATCTACTCAGGCTTCAGACCAAAGCTTTGGACATACTGGATTTACAGGGACGGCAGTATGGGTAGACCCTGAAGCAGACCTTGTATTTATCTTTCTGACCAACAGAACTTATCCCTATGCTGATGACAGAAGATTTTACAATAGCCAAACCAGAAGAAAAGTCATGGATAAGGTCTATGAATCTATTACCCGTTACCAGCAACAAAAACCCCTTCCTATAAGATTTGACTAGGGATTCCCTTAAGAAGAGAACCCCCAGCTCATGGTAAGGTGAGAAAGGCATACTTATCTTCTGTTGAGAATACTCAAGTAATAGAGTAAGTAGGCCAGAGAGGTTAGTGCTGCTACCACATATGTCATAGCTGCCCACCAAAGGCCTTTCTCAGCTAACTCTTTTTCCTCACCAGTAGAGATGCCTGAGCTTTCTATCCATGCCAGCGCCCGCTTACTCGCATCAAATTCTACGGGAAGCGTAATGAAACTAAATAAGGTACTGACAGCAAATAGGCCTATCCCTATCAGGAGAATGAGATCAGAAATAGATCCCAGGGCCCCCAGGAAAAGACCTCCCATGATGAGTAAGGGAGAAACTCTGTTAGCTATGTTTACTATAGGTACTATCCCGGATCTAAATTGAAGCATAGGGTATGCGGTGGCATGCTGGACAGCATGTCCTACCTCATGAGCTGCAACTGCTGCTGCTGTTACACTTCTTTCATGATAGACTGCCTCACTGAGATTAACTGTTCTATTAGCTGGATTATAGTGGTCTGTCAGCATCCCTTTAGCTGGTACTACCTCTACATCTCCTATTCCGTTATCAGCTAACATTTTTTCGGCAATTTCTCTCCCTGATAGGCCGGACCTGGTTCCTATCTTAGACAGTTTTTTCATGGTGGCCATCATCCTGTTTCTGACCAGGGTACTGACCAGGGTAGCCACGATTCCTATGATGATATATCCGCTCATACTGGATTTTGCTAAGTATACTTTTAGGGTTATGATTGAATAGTCAAGAAAAAGTTACTCTATTTATGCGGTAAAAAACAGATTTTCAGATAAAATGAGGACTTATTGAGGATAGAAACTTTTCCTCCTTAAACATATGGGTAGTTTTGTAGAACTTTCCTATATTTCGTTAAACACCATACCAACCATTATGTCAACACAGCCCCTTACTTCTACTGCGAATCCAATTCAGGGGAATTTGCACTATTACTATTTACCAAAAGGGATTATTCATCTTGAGATCATTACTTCAGCAGAAGGCGTTTCTGTTGCCAGTAAACTAGAACTGATAGCAGATCCTGACCATCGTTATTTCTTAAAATATTCTGGTAATGCTTTTTCTTCAGATACCATAGATATAGAATTCACTGAAAATGGCTTTCTCAGGAAAGTAGGTACTACCATAGAAGACCAGACAGTGAAAATAGCTGAAAAGGTCATAACCCTGGCGGAAACGGCCGCCCAGTTAGGAGCTGGGCCTACCACCAGGTCTCTAGGACCGGATAAACAGCCCGTAAAAGTATTCTCGGGCCCTATAGATCCTTTTGATGAAGAAGAGATGACAGCTGTCAATAAAGTATTGGGAGAGCATGGATTTAAAGTTGCATTAGAATCTCTAGGGAAAAAGAAAGAAGCAGAAGAGAGAGTAGATGCCCAAAAAGTACAGGGCCGGTTTGGGATTTTTTGTAGGCCTAAGGAAACCTTTAAATGGGTAGTTTCAGTGGGAGACGAGTCCCAAACAGAACTTATGACCCTGCCTAATGGGAAGATGCTTCATTTTATTGAAATCCCTAATGCGAGTTTTGTTAAAAATAGCTTTGAAATAAGTTGTGATGACTTTGGTTATCCTGTTAAAATACATCTTGAAAAGCCTAGTCAAGCCCTGGCTATCATAGAAGTGCCTATCAAAATCCTTCAAGCCATTATTTCCATACCTTCCAAGCTATTTTCTTTCAGAATCAACTATAACAATGAAAAGAAAAGAGCACTTGAAGAAGAATTGGCATTCGATAAATTCAGACAGCAGTATGAGAAAGATAAAGAGGTACTTGAAAAAAATAGAGAGATAAAACAGGAGGAAACCGAGAAGAAAATAAGTAAACAAGAAGAAACTATAGCAGAGCTTCAAGAGAGATTGATAGCCCAAAAACCTGAATAAACACTCAAAAAATTAACATTTTTGTAATTCGGACTCACAGGTTCTCAATTTATATGGGGCATTTACCTATAATTTTTAAAAAACTGTTATTACTTTTGTGGTTTGAAAGTGAAATTGTTAAATCCATTAATATAGATGCCAGCAAATTTGGATGTAGATAAACTGGACTTGCAGATTCTCTCCTTATTGATGGAAGATGCGCAAATGCCATACACAGAGATTGCGAAAAAACTGGTAGTTTCAGGGGGAACTGTACATGTGAGAATGAAGAAACTTACCTCTATGGGGGTAGTAAGAGGGTCTCATTTAGAAATTCACCCCTCTAAGCTAGGGTATGACATATGTGCATTTGTGGGAATGTTCCTGGAAAAAGGATCCCTGTATAATGATATAGTCAAACAACTGGAATCCATAGAAGAAATAACAGAAATACACTACACCACGGGTAGGTATGGGATTTTCATAAAAATCATTAGTAGGAACACCAGAGAACTCAGGTCCGTGCTGAATGATAAGATTCAGCCCATAGAAGGGATCCAACGGACGGAAACCTTTATTTCTTTAGAAGAAAGTATGAAAAGGCCTATAAAGATTCTGGATGACCAGATCACCGTAGATGGCTAAATGAATAGTGAGAATATAAAAACGGAAAAGCCTCCTTAGTAGGAGGCTTTTTGCTGTAGGGGAAGGATTCGAACCTTCACGAGGTGGTTAGATCACAAGTGATTTTATCCCTAGCCCTCGCCCCCGAGACAAGAGGGTATGGCTGCCAGTTTCATCACCCTACAGTATGTCAACAGAACTTAATAACCTTCATCACTATCATTCCCTTCATCTGTTGATACAAATGTATATGAGCCCCCTGAGTATTACAAATATTTTAATAAAAATATTTTATTTTTATGTTTTTGTTAAAAAATAGACTATTTATTGATAATCGTCAAAAAAATAGAGGGTTTACCCAGCTGTTTTTGAGAATTTTTTATCGAGAATTCATTCTCCCTATAATTATATATACCCTAAAGATTATAGCTAGTAGATGTTCTGCCGTAAAAGAAGTTAGCTAACTCACAATCATAGAAGAAATTACTTTTAAAAAGGGTATGTATTTGTTCTATCTACTGTGTACAGCTAGCTATATAATTGAGTAGCAGGGATAGGTATCATAGGTAAGACGTACATTGTAATCCATTATGGTAAGAATAGATATTATATCCTGCGTTCCTGAATTATTAGAGAGCCCCCTCAAGCACAGCATCCTGAAAAGAGCCCAGGATAAGGAGTTACTACAAGTGGTGGTCCATAATCTTCGTGATTACACCTCTAATAAGCACAGGCAAATAGATGATTATCCCTATGGAGGAGGAGGGGGAATGGTGCTAAAAATAGAGCCTATAGCTAATCTGGTAAGACATTTGAGTAAGGAACGTACCTACGATGAGAAGATTTACATGACTCCTGATGGGGCTCCTTTCCACCAAAGTATGGCTAATCAACTTTCCATGGCCACTAACCTGATGATCCTGGCAGGGCATTATAAAGGAATAGATCAGCGGGCAAGGGACCTTTTCTTTACTAAAGAAATATCCATAGGAGACTATGTGTTATCTGGGGGAGAATTACCTGCACTTATCTTAGTAGATGCCATAGGGAGATTAATTCCAGGTGTACTGGGAGATGAGGCCTCTGCTCTTAATGATTCTTTCCAGGATGCTTTACTAGATGCGCCAGTATATACAAGACCTCCTGATTTTGAGGGGAGTAAAGTACCAGAGGTACTACTTTCAGGGCATTTTCAAAACATTGCTAGCTGGCGGGAACAGCAGTCTATAGAAAAGACAGAACGGCTAAGACCAGATATCTTGCAGGGGGAGGAATAATTTTAGGAGGAATCTTTGTAAAAAAATATTAAACAACTATCTTTGCAGTCCGTCAAAAAAGGGATTGTCATGGAAGATTTAGTAAAGCTGGTACAAGCTGAATATTTACAGGAAGATGTTCCATCCTTCAAAGCAGGTGATACAGTGAATGTACACGTAAGAATTAAAGAGGGGAATAAGGAGCGTGTTCAGCAGTATAAAGGTGTATGTATCCAGCGCAGAGGTGCAGGGAGTACAGAAACCTTTACCGTTAGGAAAATCTCTAATGGAGTAGGGGTAGAGAGAATCTTTCCCATCCACTCTCCCTCCATTGATAAGATAGATGTATTGAGAAGAGGAAAAGTGAGAAGAGCCCGACTTTTCTATCTGAGAGATAAGATAGGTAAGAAGGCGAGAATAAAAGAATTAAAGTAGGAGATAAATATTTAGGAATCTCCTTCATTTATAGAAAGTTTCTTGGTTAATTTGCTCCCCTAAAAATTTACAGATAGGTGTAAGGGAGTAGTGGCCGAAAGATCTTTTTCATGTTATGCCGGTGTAGCTCAGTTGGCCAGAGCAGCTGATTTGTAATCAGCGGGTCGGCGGTTCGAATCCGTCCACCGGCTCCGGGAAAGTTTGTAGCACTCTTTTTATAGATACTATAAATAAGAAATTTAAGCAGACTGTCCTTCAATCGGGGAGATACCGAAGCGGTCAAACGGGGCAGACTGTAAATCTGTTGATTATATCTTCGTAGGTTCGAATCCTGCTCTCCCCACCAGGATTTTGTTCTTTTAAAAAATAGTTTGTGGAAACAGGCGGGAGTAGCTCAGTTGGTAGAGCATCAGCCTTCCAAGCTGAGGGTCGCGGGTTCGAGTCTCGTCTCCCGCTCTTTTAGCCAATGTAGCTCAGTTGGTAGAGCACTTCCATGGTAAGGAAGGGGTCACCGGTTCAAGTCCGGTCATTGGCTCTCCACAAGCTTACTTTCAATAATTATTAGCTAAACGCAGTAATTTGTACTATTAGAGATGGCAAAAGAAACCTTTCAACGCACCAAACCCCACGTGAACATTGGAACAATCGGGCACGTGGACCATGGTAAAACTACGCTCACCGCAGCAATCACTACAGTTCTTGCTAAAAAAGGTGGAGCAGAATTACGCTCTTTCGATTCTATCGATAACGCTCCTGAAGAAAAAGAGCGTGGGATTACTATTAACACTTCTCATGTTGAGTATGAAACTGAGAACCGTCACTACGCACACGTAGACTGTCCTGGACACGCTGACTATGTGAAAAACATGGTAACTGGTGCTGCTCAGATGGATGGAGCTATTATTGTGGTTGCTGGAACTGACGGTCCTATGCCTCAGACTCGTGAGCACATCCTACTTGCCAGACAGGTAGGAGTACCTGCATTGGTAGTATTCATTAACAAAGTTGACATTGTTGATGATGAAGAGCTTCTGGAACTTGTTGAATTGGAAGTACGTGAGCTACTAAGCGCTTATGAGTTCCCTGGAGATGATATTCCTGTCGTTATGGGATCAGCCCTGGGTGCATTGAACGGCGAGGCTCAGTGGGAAGAAAAAGTGCTTGAGCTAATGTCAAGTGTAGATGAGTTCATACCTACACCTGAGCGTGATGTGGATAAAGACTTCCTCATGCCTGTAGAGGATGTGTTCTCTATCACTGGTCGTGGTACCGTGGCTACAGGAAGAATAGAAAGAGGAGTAATCAACTCTGGTGATCCTGTAGAGATTATCGGATTGAGAGATAAAGAAGAGAAGCCCATGACTTCTACTATCACAGGGGTGGAGATGTTCCGTAAAATCCTTGATAGAGGTGAAGCTGGTGATAACGTAGGTCTTCTTCTACGTGGGGTAGAAAAAACAGCTATCAAGCGCGGGATGGTAATTGCTAAGCCTAGTAGTGTGAATCCTCACATGAAGTTCAAGGCTGAGATTTATGTATTGAGTAAAGATGAAGGAGGACGTCATACCCCTTTCTTTACTAACTACCGTCCTCAGTTCTACTTCAGAACCACTGATGTAACGGGAGTAGTTTCTCTTCCTGATGGAGTAGACATGGTAATGCCTGGGGATAACGTCACTATTAATGTTGATCTTATCTACCCAATTGCAATGGAAAAAGGTCTTCGTTTTGCGATCCGTGAAGGTGGCCGTACTATTGGTGCCGGTCAGGTAGTAGAGATCGTAGAATAAGGATACCTAAATATACAGACTAGTAGACATTCGGATAAATTCATTATCCGAATGTCTCATATTCAAAAGTCAAGTTACACACGGGTGTAGCTCAATTGGTAGAGTGGCGGTCTCCAAAACCGTAGGCTGTGGGTTCGAGTCCTACCACCCGTGCACAAGTAGATACATGGAAAGACTGAGACAGATCTTCAAAGAGTATTCTGATGAGTTATTGTACAAAGTGCAGTGGCCTTCATTAGAAGAGCTTCAAAGTAGTACAGTAACGGTACTGATTGCGTCAGTGATGATTGCCTTAATCATCTTCCTGATGGATTTTGTGTTTAAATATACGATGGGAGGGCTATATGGCCTTTTCACATAAGAAGAGTAATAGGGTGATGGCTAAGGAATGGTATGTCATAAGAGCAATTAGTGGGAAAGAGAAAAAAGTGAAGGAGTACCTTGAAAGCGAAATTATTCGCACGGGAATGGAAGCCTATGTAGAGCAAGTGCTTATTCCTACAGAAAAGGTATTCGAAATGAGGAATGGGAAAAAGAAACTGAGAGAAAGAAACTTTCTGCCTGGTTATATATTGATGGAGTGTGAGATGGTGGC
>JBCCLI010000174.1:0-12694 GCA_039026975.1 Bacteroidota bacterium
ATCTCCATGGGGAGAGGATGTCCAGATTCATCCATATTTTACTTTACAAAAAGTAGAAGGAAAGCTGGAAGAGATAGACTTTGCTGCAGACTATTTTGATGTGTTCTACTTTGATGCTTTTGCTCCGGATACGCAGCCTGAGCTATGGACAGAGAAAATATTTAGAAAGCTTTATAGCTGGGCCAAGCCAGGAGCCATTTGGGTAACCTATTCTGCCAAGGGGCAGGTACGCCGCAATCTGATAGCTGCGGGTTGGGAAGTAGAAAAGATTCCCGGCCCTCCGGGAAAAAGGGAGATGCTAAGGGCCAGGAAAATAAAATAGGGGCGAAAAAATCCGCCCATACTATTAATTATCTTTTACATCACCCTTCCCGTACTGCATGAGGTAGGCCTTAATGAAGTCTTCCAGGCCACCATCCATAAAGTTCTGGATATTACTGGTTTCCTTCTGGGTCCTTAGGTCTTTGATCATCTTATAGGGATGGAAGACGTAGTTTCTGATCTGAGAGCCCCACTCTATCTTCATCTTGGTTCCTTCCACCTTATCCCGCTCTTCATTTCTTTTATCTACCTCTATCTGGTAGAGCCTACTCTTTAGCATTTGCATAGCCTTATCCCTATTCCTAAGCTGGCTTCTTTCTTGCTGGCATTCCACCACTATGCCTGTAGGTTCATGTACCAATCTCACGGCCGTTTCCACCTTGTTCACATTCTGTCCTCCCTTCCCACTGGAGTGGAAAGTACTGAAAGTAACCTCGGCTGGATTTACTTCTACCTCAATGGTATCATCTACCTGTGGATACACAAATACGGAAGCAAAGGAAGTATGCCTTCTCCCACTGGAATCAAAGGGACTGATTCTCACTAGTCTGTGTACCCCACTTTCTCCTTTCAAATACCCAAAAGAGAAATCTCCATTGATCTCAATGGAACAGCTCTTAATCCCGGCAGTATCTCCTTCTACTTCATGGATGAGTTTAGCTGAAAGACCCTGTTTTTCTGCGTACATGAAGTACATGCGCTTGAGCATTTCTGCCCAATCCTGGCTCTCTGTTCCTCCTGCACCGGAGTTAATGTCCAGGATACAGGAAAGCCTGTCTTCTTCCAGGGAGAGCATATTTTGGAATTCCAGCTTCTCCAAAGCTTCCACTGCTATATGGAAAGCTTCATCAACCTCTTTCTCTTCTGCCTCTCCCTCTTTTTGAAACTCATAAAGCACCTCTACCTCTCCTACTTTGTCTTCTACAAGTTGGAAGGCATTTGTCCAGATTTTAATAGCACTTATTTCCTTGAGAATTTTCTGGGCTTCCGGTGGATTCTCCCAAAAATCAGGTTGGCGTGTAATCGCTTCTTTCTCTTCTATGGTAGCACGTTTCCCGGCCACGTCAAAGATACCTCCCCAGCGCATCCTTACGCGCTTGAATATCTTTAAGTTGTTCGTTGGTCATAGACAATTTCGTATTTGAGGCCATAAATATACAGCTCTGTGGCTATTTTCCATAAGCTAATGGTAGCATATTTCTCATAAAATACGTCCACGAAATTCCCTAACATGTTTTCTATTGAAATTTTCTTAATTTTTAATTTGAAATTACACATCCCTCAACCCTATGAGTGAGTTTACTAATAAGCTAAATAAATACCTTGCTGGTGGCAAGCTGGAAAAAGCTATTGAAGACTTAATAGATATGCTATCCATGGCTTCGCGAGATGATGCAGACATCAAAAAGGAGGTGGCAGAGCTAAGGTCCCAAGTCATCTTACAATCTGCCAGATATACTGAATTAGAAGAACAAGTTAGAGCAGGCATCATCAGTCAGACTGACTTTGAGCTGTCTAATACTAAGATTTATGCTTCCTTTATAGATCTAGTGGGAGAAATCACCCAGGCCTACCCTCTTTTTGATCAGTTTGTGAATAACCAGGAAGAAGAACGTGCCTGGGAGCAAGCCAGTAGATTGAATACCATAGCCGCCTACCAGGATTATTTCCAGAAGTACCCTAACGGTAAGTATCAGGTAGAAACCAAAAGAATCATTGGAGAGCTAACGGCCATACAGCAAAAGCATCAAGAAGAAATTAAGCGTAGAGCTACAGAAGAAAAGGTCAGGAGAACCCATATTCAGCCCCAACCAACTACCGTACAAGCTAATAAAACTTACCTCATAGGAGGAGTAGGGTTGCTCGCAGCCATATTGATAGGCTTGTTTACGTTAGGGCCACTGGGTAAGAAGAAACCTAATAACTCTGCACAGACGGAATTCGCCAAGATTCAGGAATTTACTGGCCCTACCCCAGCCTACGTCATTAACCTGGAAGCAGTAAATTCTGAGGTACAAGCCAAAAAAGCTGTCAAAAAACTCATGGATGAAGGATATAGAGCAGGATATCTCTGGCCACCTAAGTTTGGGAGTATCAGCAATAACCAGATATGGGTGGTATTCATAGGGCCTTATAATTCTCCCAGAGAATGTGGTATAGCCGTGGATTCCTACCGAGATAGCCACTCAGAAAAGGTATATGGGGTATTGGTAGCCCATGAGAATAGAAGAGTAGAGATCCGGGGGAGTAAGCCTTCCCAAGTGAAGATCATAGAGAATTATCAGCCCTGATGTCCTATCTACTTTCCAAAAGGCTTTTCCGCCAGCTATCAGGTAAAGGCACTTTCGTTAAGTTTATATAATCATAAGGGATAATCAGGTGCTTACTAAGAGCAGCTATACGGTTGTGCCTCTTGGAGAACATGCCACACTCTATGGTAAAACGGTCTTCTTGAAGATCTGTAGTTCTTATCCCTACAATAGCCGTATCAGGATAGGTCATGGGAAATACGTACTTACACTCCTGCCACCCCAGTATGGGTCCTACCTCTTTGCTAAAGGTGATGTCTATTCCTAAATGTTCAAAGTATACTAACCGGGCTGTTTCACTCCAAAGAAGGTAAACGAGATTATTGACATGTTGGGCGGCATCCATATCTCCCCAGTGGACAGGATATTCTGCTTGTACAGGGAACATCTCCAAAGTAACTCTAGGCATAGCAGTAAAAGTTTAGGCGAAGGTAGGGTATTAGCTGCTAACTCCCGGGAACTTTTTCACCTTTAGAAGCTAGGAGAGCCGTCTTTTCTATTCGCTTTGCACGAGTGTCCGCCTTCTTGGCCAGCTTTATCCACCTTAGGGCAAACCGCTGACTGGCCGGACCAAAATTCTCAAAACACTCTTTTGAACCTGGATACTTATTAAATGCTTTTACCAGATCTTCAGGTTGTATGAGCGCATCCACATCATCCATAAAGTCCCATAGCCCATTAGCTTTGGAGTCTGCAATACATTTTCTTCCAGCATCAGTCATTTTCCCTTCTCTTTCCAGTTTTGCTGCCCTGTCTTTGTAGGTTTTAGCCCAGTGTTGGACCCTTCTGGGAGAAATAAGCTGCATGGTCTTATTCTCATCCAGCTTCATTCTACGACCATCTATCCACCCAAAACAGATCAGTTCATCCAATACCTCAGAGGTGGAGACATATTTTCCTTTAACATGTTTTTTGAAGGTTACCAGCCAGATGCTTTCTTCCTGAGAATGATTGGCTTCAAGCCATTCTCTTAAGTCTGTGGGTGAGCTTACTTCTACTCGTATTTGATCTTCCATGCTGAGCTATATCTATGATGAAAACAACCCAGAATAGAGGGCTAAGGTTTTTCTAGCATCCTGTTGCCCTAAAGCTGGCCATCCTTCTTAGTAATTTTCCCTTTTCAGCTCTGGATGAAAGAAATAAGGTAGGTTGGTACAGATTATAGTGATGACTAGTATTGATCAGAAAGTCAATCTTCCCATCTCTATCAATATCTCCTGACCAGAGGATGTCCACCCTTGTTTCTTCTAAATGCTCGATATGTAAAAACCCTTGTGTATAATCTTCAGCCCCTTTCCCGGCTCTTAAAGTCAAAGAATAGTCCTTCATCAATAACCCATAATTTACCAACTCTACTATTCCAGTAACATAAAGTGAGGTAGGTACCTTAGGACCTTCAATAAAAATATTACTACCTGGCAAGGGACTCCTATCTTCAACTGGGTAATGATCTATCTTCCCCTCATCTACGGCTAGACCAGCCACCAAAAGGATACATGTATCTTCTTTATCTGTACTCACTGCCCAGCCTGTCTTTTCTCCTTCTCCATCTACCATACCATCATGCACCCTTTCTAACTTGGGTTCTATATAGGAGACATAAAAGCCATCTTCTCCTTCAAATAAGCCTAGCCATTCTCTGCTTGCCGAATTAGATGGGACATCTTCTCCATGAAAAGTCCCTGGGACAAGTATTTCCATAGGTACTGGAGGGCTGATTTCTCCCAAAAATCCGCTAAATACAAACCCTCTTTTTCTTGCCAACGCTCCGTTCCTGGCATTTACCTCTACCCATTCACCCTTAATCTCTTTTCCATCATCAGTTAGGGTGAAAAAAATACCGGAATGTGCTACTACTTCCACTTCCGTTCCTAAAGCCAGTTTCCCTATTTTCTCTCCACTAGTTCTGGGGCTATTGCGCATGTTTAGTCCACTTTCAGCTACCACATATTGAATATCCTGAGCATAGAGGATAGCTTGAAAGAGGAGGAATTGAAGAAGAATAACTTTACCTATTACTTTCATGATACCAGTTAGTACTCCCTAAAAATATCATAATCCTGTAAGAAAAATACTGGTATGTCAGGAATGATGAACTTCTACTCCAGAAATCTTTTACCACAGGCTTGAGTCTATTTAGGCCTATGCTCTTTACCAGCCAGGTCCATAACCGTCTTTACCGGATTAAAGGTCTCATGGGGAACTTCCAGCAGGATGGTATTCCAGTCAGCCATGGCTCCATTCCACAGACCCGGTAGCTCCATAGCTCTTAGGGGTCTCCCATTCAGGGATTTCTGGACTATGAAGCCCATTTGGTCATTTCGGTAGGCAGGCAGGTCAAATTTCTGCCCTTTAACATCTTTCAGTCCACATACTAAGTCAGTAATATGCGCATACCTCGACCGAGAGAGAATTTCCTGTTGGGCGGGATCAGCTAAGTTGATTTGGGCGGTTTCTATGATTTGTAGTGAGGCTTCTCCTTCCTGTGCTACCCAGAACGGACCTCCGCCCGTAGCTTCTGCTGTGCGGATAATGCCACACACGCGTATAGGTCTATTCAGCTTTTTTCGGTACCAGGATACTCTTTCCTCCCTGCCCCACTCCCCAAAATAGTCAGGGAACCCAAGCCCTACCTCTCCCTTGAGAAAGGCCTGAAGATTCCGCTCTACTTCTGGTAGTATCAAATGAGTATCTTCTAATTGTCTTAACCAGTCGAATATTTTCTCCTGAAAGGAGTACATCACGCCTCCAAGGATCTTCTTCCACAGGTAGGTAGATTCTTTCCAGTCATCATGCACCACATTGTCAATGTTTTTGATGTATACCCAATCGCTCTCCATTTGCTGAAGGTTCTCTAATAAGGCACCATGCCCTCCTGGGCGGAAGAGAAGACTTCCATCTTCCAGGTAATAAGGTTGATTCTCCAGGTCTACTGCCAGGGTATCTGTAGCAGGATTTTGGATAGAATAGGCTATATCATACTTCACTCCCAACTTTTTCTCGTAGATAGGAAGTACTTTCTTCATCAAGTCTTTAACAAGCGGAATGTGCTGAGGAGAAAGGGTAATGTGAAGTTTTACCATCTTATCTGCAGATACACAATAGTTAGCCGCTTCCACTAAATGCTCTTCAATCGCCGTCCTACACCCCTCTTTATAGCTGTGAAAAGGGATTAATGCCTTAGGGAGGCTCCCAAATGCCAGGCCTTTTTCAGTAATAAGATGGGAGATAATAACTTTGTAGGACTCCTTTTCCTGAAGTTCCTTAAGCTTGTATCCTGACGTTTCCAGGGCTTCCTCTAAGGGTTGATAGAAAGCATATGCTTCCAGCTGCTGACAAAATGTTGAGATTTGGGTATGCTCATCTTCAGAAAAATCCTCAGGATTTTGTAGATACGCATACAGCAGCTTAAACATACGGCTGGAAGCACCAGATGCAGGGACAAATTTAGCCATCCTTACCCTCTCCCTTGCCAGCTCAAACTTATCCAGGTATAGCTGCTGATTTTGCTGGCTGCAGGTAAGTACGCCATCTTCCGGGCTTACCTCTCGCAGGAGTGTTACATCTGGAAATCCCATGGAAAATATGCTCAACTGAGCTAATACGTCTTCCACTCTTTTACCAGACTGATGAATTTGCTCAAGGTCCCTTTCAGAAAAGACAGAATCAGGTTGATGTAGGTCCATATAAATTTTGTCTACTGGTAAGTTCCACAAATTTTCATCCATTTCTATGCCGTACTTTTTCCCAGATTTATACATATTTTATATTCTAACTTAGCAGAAATGAATCCTACGTATCTCTTCTCTCTTACATAATCTGTGGAACACATGAACACCTATTTACAGCTCTTTCAAATTCTCTTTCTTTCTCTTTTTCTTCTCAACTCTTGTGCTGAGAATAATTCACCCGCTCCCAAACCTAATATTCTGTTTGCCATAGCGGATGATCAATCATTCCCTCATGCAGGAGCCTATGGGTGTACATGGGTAAAAACCCCAGCTTTTGATAGGGTAGCTCAGGAGGGATTATTATTCCAGCAGGCCTATACCCCCAATGCTAAATGTGCCCCCTCACGTGCCTGTATCCTCACAGGTAGAAATAGCTGGCAATTAGAAGAGGCAGCCAACCACTGGTGCTTCTTCCCAGAGAAGTTCACTTCTTTTCCAGAAATACTGTCAGCTAACGGCTACTCAGTAGGAAGAACAGGTAAAGGCTGGGCACCGGGCATAGCCCGTAAAAATGGGGAAGCTAGAGAACTTATAGGGAGGCTGTACAATGACCATAAGCTGACTCCTCCTGCTGCGCATATTTCTCCCCTTGATTATGCGGAGAACTTCCGAACTTTCTTAGCAGAGAAGAGGGCAGATGATCCCTTCATGTTCTGGTATGGCAGTACAGAACCGCATAGAGCCTACGAGTTTCAGGCAGGCATACAAAAAGGAGGGAAATCTCTGGATGAAATAACCCAAGTACCTGATTTCTGGCCCAATAATGATACGGTACGTACGGACATGCTGGATTATGCCTTCGAGGTGGAACACTTTGACCAACATCTAGGGAAAATGCTGGCCATATTAGAGGAGGAAGGGCTACTTGAGAATACCATTGTGATAGTTACTTCAGATAATGGCATGCCTTTTCCCCGGGTGAAGGGACAGGTATATGAGTATGATCACCACCTGCCTCTAGCCATAAGGTGGGGAGATGGGATTAAAGAACCGGGTAGAGAAATAGGTGAGTTTGTGAACTTCATTGACTTTGCCCCTACCCTGCTGGAAGCGGCCGAAATTCCAACTGGGGGAATGGCAGAAATGAGTGGTCAGAGCTTGATGCCTTTATTTGAAAATACCTCTGATCCCGCGAGAAAGGATTATGTTCTGATAGGAAAAGAACGACATGATATAGGAAGACCTGGAGATGTAGGCTATCCCGTAAGGGGCATTATACAGGACGGATTCTCACTTACCCTTAATTTCGAGCCGGAAAGGTGGCCCACCGGTAATCCTGAAATGGGCTACCTAAATACGGACGGCAGCCCTACCAAAACGACTATTCTCAATGAAAATCGGAGGAAAGAAAGCAGTCAATATTGGACATGGAACTTTGGAAAAAAACCTGAGGAGGAACTCTATGACCTCACGAAAGATCCCTTCTGCCTACAGAACCTGGCCTACGAACCAGCATTCCAGGAAGAGAAGAATAGGTTGAAAGAATTACTCATAGCAGAACTAACCAAACAGCAGGATCCCAGGATATTAGGAAATGGAGAAGTATTTGATCAGTACCCCTATGCAGATGCAGAAAATGTGGGTTTTTACGAGCGCTTTCAAGCAGGAGAATTCAGCCCAGAAGATGCAGGATGGGTGAATCCGGGAGACTTTGAGAAAGAATAATGAGTTAAGTATAGCCACAGATATACAGATTAATAAACAAAATCTGTGGATCTGTGGCTAATAAAAATGGTTCTATTCGTATACCTCTACCTCACTTAAGGAAAGGAAATAGCGGTGTTCTTCATCCCCCTCCCAGGGTTCAGTGGCGCCTCCAGGGGTTCCCATAATACGTATACCTTTAGTCTTGACGGGAGAAAAGCTCAGCTGGTAAGGCGCATATTCAGGCTTGGTAAATAACTCTGGATCTCCCACTAAATCTGGGGTAATCTCCAGGTCTTCTACCTCCACCCACGCTCCAGAATCATCCATAAATTCCACCCCTAACTCTTCATACCAGCCACTTTTAGTAAATCCTGTCCCGGTATAAAATACCACGGTGGACATGTCCTGGGCTTCTTCCCACATATATCCCACCTGGATGTCATCAGCGTCCACAGTTACCTCACTCTGATAGGTATCATCATAAACTGGTGCCCATTCTCCAATTTCTGGAGTTGGCGCACCGGTATGATGGAAAGAGTACACTCCTGAAGTAAGGCCATCATTCAGCTTATCACTCTTTTCAGCAGAATTTTCCGGGGTCAGAATGGAAGAGGCAGAAGCGGCCAGGTTATCCTCATGCACATGGAGGGTTACTTGCTGTTCTATGGGAGTATCTCCTTCCAGCTTGATAGTAGCAGTATAGGTTCCAACTTCAGTTGGGGTTCCGACTAAGTCGTTATTTGTTAAGCTTATTCCTTCCGGCAGTTCTCCTCCTGCCATACTCAGGATAGGATCTTTTCCTCCGGCATAAAAGTCAAAAGTATAGGCTTCCCCTACTGTCAGGTGTTGGGGGGGAATAGCAGTAAACTCCACAGGTGGGATGAACTCTGCATCGGGATTGATGAGGTAATAGTCTACCCCATCCTCTGAAATCTTCTGTCCACCTTGTTCCAGGATGATTTTTTCTCCCTGGGCGGCTATTCGGCTGATCTGTTCTGTGAGCTTCACATCAGGCAACTCAGAACGGGTACGGTTCTTGTAAAAATCATTGAAGGGCTTTTCCCAGCCTTCTACAGGTGGTACTAGTAGTGATTGGGGAATTCCTTTGGTTCCTTCTATAATCCCTATTAGGCCACTCATGGTTGCTGCCTGATTATCCGCATCATAGCCTATTAAACAGGCCACGTCCAGGGTGGTCTGAAAATCTCCTTCACCATAGAGAAGTGCCAGGATTCCACATGCTCCGTTTATTAAAGAGGCTACGATGGTCTGGGTTTCCACAGGTTCCTGGTGTAGGTATTTCTCCACCATCTCTATTCTGGCCGCACGCCAGTCATCAGGATATTGTTGGTGCAGGGCCCGCATGTCCTCTACCACCTCCACAAAACGATTTCCTTCTGGCAAAGAGGCATTTCCTATGTCCAGCAATGTATTGATGTCCTTCTCGAAAAAGGCTGCTGCATACATGGCCCCATAGTGAACGGTTACATCCGTCCCAAAATCATCATTGGTTACCTTAGCCACCCAGTCTGATTTAGCAGCCGCATAGTCCACCATACCGGGAGCGGTAGCCGCCCAGATTTCATTCACTAGCTGGGGATCTATCTGGAACCAGTTTCTGTTGAGGTCTATCCTTCCGCTGTAGGGCGGCAGGTAGCCGTAATTCATCAGACCTAAGGCAGAGCGGTTGGCTACCCAAATGTAGGTCTTAATGTGTCGCATCCAAGCCTCAGCTAGTTGTTCATAGGTAGGCTCGGTTCCGTACTTTTCCATGTACATGAGGTACATATACTCTATGTCTGTATCATCATCAGAGAAGGCTCCATCATAATTGATAAAATGGTCCAGCATCCGCATGCCTTCTCCTCCCCATTCCGGCCAGGTATAATCTACCGGTGTTCTGTCAGGTCCGGGTTCTTTTACATATTGGAACTCGTGAGAGAGTCCCACATGATTTCCGATCAGCTGCCCATACCAATAGGCAGCTACCTTATCTTCATAGTCAGCAACAGAAATTTTCTGATAATCAGGTATTTTTTCAGCAGTACACCCAACTAGCATCAGGGCCATGCCTAGCACTGCCCCAAATGGAAGTAGTCTTTTCATAGTAGTAGTCCTTAATTATGGAGATCCTAATTAATCCGCTTCTCCATTTCTAATAGAGAGGCTCGGATGCGGTTCCTACCGATTTGGTAGTCAGATTCAGATATAACGCCGTCTAGTTTGTCTCTATTCAAAGCGTTTAGGCGGGCCGTCAAGAGTAGAAGGGTATCTGCATCCCTGCCAGAAGCTTTGGCTCGGAGGATTTCCAGGGCTTCCTCTAGCTCATCTGTCATGATCAATACCCTGACAGACACAGATTCTTGCTTTCGGGGAGGCTGGGAAATATTTCGAGGAGGAAGCTCACGGTTCCCACCGGTGTCTACCTTCCTTTCAATAGAATTTCTAATTTGGTAAAGATCTGCTCCCCTTCTTTCAAATAAAAACTCCCCTCCTTGATCTGACATTTTTATCATAGGCCCTCCAATAGGCGTTTGGTCAGCATTATAAGAGGCAATTCTATTCACATGGTACATTAAGTCCGAGGCTGCAAACACCTTCTGCGGGGTACTCTCAAGAAAAGTAATTAATCCCTTTGCATAAGGTGAGGCATCTCCTACTAGTCCATCAGCCACGGTTTCTATTCTTCCTGCAGCCATTCCCCACCTGGAAGGAAACACATCTACCTCTAAGGCATATGCCTCTTTCGCACCTTTAGGTAAAATCTTCTCTTCTCCAACATCTGATCTGAGAAGATTCCCTGAATAGCATGAGTCTATAATAAGTAGGAGATGATGTACTTTCATCCCCTTTACATAATCCAGTATGGTAGAATGAGGGATGAGATCCCAGGTCTCACTGGCTTTACCTTCCACCGGAATTAGATACCCAATCCCATTTTGCTTCTTGTAATACCCATGCCCAGCAAAAAACAGGATGAGGTTATCCCTGGCAGTGAGCGTCTGTGAATACTTCTCCAAATTACTCAAAATAGCCCCTTTAGTAGCTTTCTTATCAAACAGACTGACAGCATTATTTTCCTCAAATTTATAATTGGCTATCAGCGTATTTTTGAAAGAGGTAGCATCACTTACACAATTAGATAAAGGAGAAATCTTCTGGTATTTATCTATCCCAATAACGAATAGGTGGTTCTTACGAGAACTGAATACTCTCCCAGTTTCATCTGGATTAGACATGAGGCAAAATATAGTTGAAGGTGGAAGACTTATCTTTTTACACTAATCGTAGGGATCATCAAGTATATTAAGACTTGATAATCCCTACTCATAAGTTTAACAATTTATTGGAAGAGTCGAAAAATCCTTTAGAATAAAATGGATATTTCTATCAACTTTCCGGCTGTAAGGAGGCAAGCGTAGCTACCAAATCCCTCAGTTCTCTTTTCGTGAGAATACTTCCCATAGGAGGCATGGAAGAAGGAATAGAGGTTCTGCTTTCAATATCAGCCTTAGCTATTTCAGTAATCTTTTCTCCCACCTTAAGTTTTACAGTCTGACTATTTTCTGACTGAAGATAGCCTGCTGTAGAGGACCCATCTGTTAGCTTTAGGTTCACTACTTCATATCCGGCAGCATAAGCAGCGGAGGGAGCTACCATAGACTCTAACAGCTTCTCTCTACTCAACCTGGCTCCTACCCCCATCAAACCGGGGCCTGCATTTCCTCCCAGCTCAAAGATAGAATGACAACGAACACATTGGGCCGCCTCGTTCGTGTAGAATATCTGTCCGCCTCTCTGTGGATTTCCTCCATATAAGGCCTCCGAATAAGCAGAGATGGAATTATTAGGATCTTTGCTGGCATAATAAGTCGTTAGCTTATCATCAAATATTATGTCTTCCTGCTGTTCTGCGGCTTCCAATAAGTCCAACTGTATATCTTGCGCTACCCGCCCCTTCAAGAGCCTATCCAGATAAGTCCCTAGTAATTTCTTCGCCTCAGATCCTTTCATCCCCCCCAGAGCAGTAAAGGCGGCCTGTTTATTAGCCGTAGTGCCCGTTCTGAGTATATCTTCAAACAAGGGGACAGCCTTATTTTCGGCTATTCCAGACTCCGGAAGGATGGCAAGAGCAGATGATTTAACAGCATTAGATCTAGAAGCCATCCCTAATTCCAGGGCATCAGAGAGTAAGCCAGATTCCATAGCACTTAAGCTTTCTAAGGCAGCTACCTGTGCCTCCTCGCCTACCCCTTCTTGTAATAGAGCCAACAGTCCATTCTCAGCTGCTTTTATGCTAAGTTTTCCTGCCGCCTTAGCAGCAGCCATTTGTACTTCTGTTTCTGTATCAGCTATCCATGTTCCTATCACGGGCGCCAAAGTAGTCATCACGTTAGCGTCTTCCCTAAGTACTTCCCCTCTGTATCTACCATCTACTCTGTCTAGGACAGAAGGCTTTTCCCAGGTAGAAAGGGCCGCTATGGCTTCTGCCCGCATTTCGGCAGGCGCACTTCCTCTGGAAGCATAGTCTGCTAATATGTTCAAATTTTCCTCAGTCCCCACTCGTAGGTTCGCATTGATGGCTCTACGGATAAGGGCTTCACTGGTAAAGCGTTCATCTTTCAGGGTAACTGCTAATTGGGGAAGAGCCTCTTCTATGGAAAAGTCATCATTGATGGCACGGGC
>JBCCLI010000175.1:0-12570 GCA_039026975.1 Bacteroidota bacterium
CTCACGAATACTTTTGGTAATCAATATTCGTGTTTACTAGTGCATTCGTGGCTTACATGTCAGGGGAGAATTTTACCAAGAATCCACTCAATCTCTAAGGATCAATATTCGTGTTAATTGGTGCATTCGTGGCTTTCAGTTGAGAGTTTCTTGGCTAAGTCAGGTAATGTAAGATTTACTATTCTCCAGATCTACCAAATCTTATTCTCCAAAATAAAAATTAAGGACATGCCAGCAGCAGCTCCTGAAATAAATAGGCTCCACTCACGATGCTTGACACCCAGTTTATCTACAATCACATAGGCTATAATGATGATAAAGAATACAACCAAAATTTGGCCTAGCTCAATGCCAATATTAAAGCCTAGCAAAGGCATGAGTACAGAGGAAGAATCCATTAACAGTGCCTTGAAATAGTTAGAAAAGCCCATCCCGTGAATAAAGCCGAAGAACAAAGCCATGGCGTAGTTCTTATTCATCTTACCGCCTACTTCAGCCGGATTTGTACCGATGACATTATTTAAGGCGGTTAAGAAAATGGTAACGGGGATGAGAAATTCTATGATGTTTGAGGGGATGGTAACTATATCCAGGGACGACAAAACCAGGGTAACACTATGCCCAATGGTAAAGGCCGTTACTAGCACAAGAATGCTTTTCCACTGATGTATTCTATAAATGGCGCATAGGGCCACCAGGAACAGCATGTGGTCATATCCAGCAAAATCAGAGATATGGTCGAAGCCCAACTTGATGTAAAACCCAAATGAATCCATATCAAAACTGTAATTGGTGAACAGGTTTTTTCTTATCCAGCATCAAACTTTTTGACTTATCATCCACATGCACATAGATGATGTTATTCTGATCAAAAAATAAGTCGGTAAAGACGGCATTTTTGATTTCCAGAGATGTCAAGGATGTGGTTTGGGGGTATTCGAAGTACACCCAAAGGGCGGTATTGTCCCCTTCCCCTTTTAAGTTCTTACGCTTAATTTGAAGATCCACCTTTTTGCCATTCACACTGACATAGAAATATTGATTTAGATAGTCCAGTAGTAGTTTATTTGCTTTAGCCGACTCATTGGGCTGACAAAAAGCGAGCTCCTTACTATCAGGATCAAAGACGAGGGCTTCATTCACATCTGTCAGAAATAGCTTGAGGTTAATTGTTAATCGCTGCTTTTGGGAGGAATACTCAATCTCACATAAAGATAACCTCAGCGGATGAGTATTCCCCAAGTCAGCTCCCCCCCACATCATGAGGGGAACAAATAATCGTAAGAGGATCATCATAGGATATGCGACTTATGCCTACGCTTCAGCTTGTATCTTCTCAGCAACAGCCTGAACTTCCTTAAATACGCGGATTAGGTTGCCACCCCAGATCTTTTCGATCTGCTCCTCTGTGTATCCACGCTCTACCAACTCAATGGTGATATTCATTACTTCACTGGCATCGAATACCCCTTCGATTCCACCACCACCATCAAAATCACATCCTATCCCTACATGGTCAATTCCAGCAACTTGCACAATGTGATCAATATGGTCAGCCACGTGCTCTACGGTTGCTGGAGGAGAAGGGAACTTCTCGTTTAGTTCCTGGAAGGCTTTTCTGGCTTCATTACGCTCTTCCTGGTTCATTTCACTGAAGGGCTTCATGTTAGCTCTCATTTCAGCTACAGCAGAATCTCTTGCCGGATTCTCAGGAGCCGTACGTAGATAATCCGCCAGCATGGTAAGCTGAACCACCCCACCGTTCTCAGCCATGAGCTTCAGCATTTCATCTGTCATGTTACGTCTGTGCTCAGTAACCGCACGTGCATTAGAGTGACTCGCGATAATGGGCGCTTTTGAAAGAGCAATAGCATCATAGAATAAGCTGTCATTCCCATGAGAAACATCCACCATGATCCCTAAACGGTTCATTTCTGCTACCACCTCACCTCCAAAATCACTCAAGCCGCCATGTTCTGGACCCTCAGGATCAGTAGCTGAATCTGCCAGGTCATTATTAGCTGAGTGAACCAGGGTGATGTATCTTACTCCTTTATCATAATACAGGCTCACATTAGAAATGTCGTTTCCTATGGGGTAGCCATTCTCTATCCCTATATAGATGGCACGCTTCCCTTCATCTTCCAGGGCATACGCATCATCCGGGTTGAGGGCAAGTCCCACTATGTCATCATTTCTTTTGGTAGAAACTGCGATGGAATCTATCATTTGCAGACAAAGGTCTTTAGCTCTGCTATGGCCCTCATCATCACGTATATCTTGGGCTACAAAAGCGGCAAAAAAGATGGCGTCTAGTCCTCCCTCTTTCATACGTGGGTAGTCCACCTTGGAGCCTGATTCATTAGGATCATGCCTTTCAGACATGTCGAAACCAGGCTGTATCATGCGCAGAGGGGTATCTGCATGTGTATCTACCGTTAACACACGTTCGTGAATATCGAGCGCTTTTTGGGTTAAATCTTCTTCATTGTTGGTTGAACTATTCGCACAACCCACAAATAGTGTGACAGTCAGGAATAGGATTGGATAAGTAAGACGTAGGTTTTTCATAGGTGTTAGTATTGGAAGTACAATAATACCTTCAATTTCTCACATATAACAATATCTGACTTTTCGAAAGGAATGTAGGAGTGGGAGATAGGTAACCTTGAGCAGGATGTGATGTCTGTTAGGAGATAATTCTACCCATAGATAGAAGTAATTCGTATATTATAAAAAAGGTGTATCATGAGCATTAGTATACCAGAATCCTATTTGTTAGCTGCGGGAATGACAGAAAAAGACCTCAAGCTGGAAATAGCCTTAATTTTTTATCAGCGTCAAGCTGTCTCACTTGGGAAGGCGGCTCAATTATCTGAAATGAGCCGTTTTCATTTTCAGCAGCAAATGAAAGCCCGTAGTATTCCTGTTAACTATGATGTAAATGCATTAATGGAGGATGTAAAAACACTGGGACTTTGATATGCTAACCGTTATCAGTGATACCTCAGTGATCAGCAATTTCATCCATTTAAATAGACTTGATATTCTCCACACCCTATATGATCATATTTATCTTCCCCCTTCAGTGTTTGAAGAAGTGAGGAGGCTACCTGTAAAAAGCCTTTCTCTTTCTGCGTTTCAAGAAGCTGACTGGATAATCGTAAAATCTCCTGTCAACGAGGAACTAGTCGAAAATCTATTAGCAAAATTGGATAAGGGTGAGGCGGAGGCTATAGTACTAGCTTTAGAACTCAATGCAGATTTTCTACTAGTAGATGAACTTCTTGGTAGGCAAGAAGCGTAAAAGTATGGCCTTAGTATTATAGGTACGCTTGGAATAATGTTAAAGGCTAAGAAAGAAAGCCTATTAGCTTCTATAAAACCTATGATGGAAATATTGATCGATAGAGGTTTTTGGATCAGCAAAGATCTTTACCAAAAGGTGCTAGTTCTTGCAGATGAGGTATAGCTTGGGAAACTTTCATCTAAAGAAATTCTTAGTATTGCCTTATGGGTTTAAGTAATTTACTTCACATTATTTCTAATGATATTCTGGCAGCCAACCTACTTGAATTTTATACCCACTCTTATAGGAGTTAACATTAATTCGCTCTTATGGGAACAGATAAATTACTATTTGCCAAAAGTGAGGGTTTTAACTTATATGGTTATCATGTTCCAGCTTTTGAGTTGGATCATAACAGGTTATTAAAGATTTGGATACAAATCGTTCCCCCTGATCCTGAGTTGTCTGGATATAACTTTAGTAAATACCTTGCAAAATTACTCCAAAAAAAGAGAATAGTTAATGGCTTATATGTAGATAAGTCTATCCCTTTCGCAGGGAATATCTCCGAAAATAAGATCTTGGAGAAGTTCTATCCTTTAACAGTTGACAGGTTTTTACATCGTAGGAAAAATATAAACGAAGAAAGCAGCTCGAAAATAAAATCTGTACTAGGAGTTGAGGGAAAGGATAGAATAAATCGAATGAACTTTACTAGTAGAAAAGCCTTATCAATCCTTTCAGCGTTTGAAGATTCTACATGTATTTCTTTTGACTATTATGGGCTTGATCACTATGGAGTGCAGAAGATAAATTCAATAGTAGAAAGAGAATTACAGAATGGTAAATCTGCTATTGGATTTGATAATCTATACTATTTAGAGAGAAGAGAACCATCAAAATTAGTGAACCAAATAATAATAAATGCTAATACAGCCAAATAAAATATACACCTCCAGCTGAGCTTTACATATTAATTTAACACTCGAGGTTAATAGAATTATCTTCCTTAGAATTAAGGAATCGAGTTTTTACCTGTCTTCTAACTGGTGAAGTTTAGAAGTTCATTATGAGCAAAATACTAGATCCTCAAGAATACTAGGCTACCAAACACCTTCCAAAATCTGCTCTTTATCAATAGCGAAAATGGTTTAGTAGATCAGTAACGGATGGTACAAGCATGACCATTTTATGTATTGTAGGTATTGACCGCATACTTTCTTCATTTTCAGGTCGGGAAACTAGTAACACCCAGATCTTTATTGGAGAAGTCTAAGACCAACTTCATTTAGCATAGCTATCCGTTCTTTATTGCCTTCTTCAGAACTCCATTTTGGTATTCACCCCAAAGCCCTTTGTCTGGCCACTGTAGTGCTATCCTTAAGATATTACATGATCCTATATTCCCTTCCTGCTGACCATCTGGTTTGAAGGGTCTTTTTTGTCGTATGCTAACGTACTTACTCCACCTCTATAATCTTAAACTCTGTGCGTCTATTGGCGGCTTTACCTTCTTCTGTGGCGTTGTCTGCTACCGGCTGGGATTCTCCATAGCCTTTGGCAGTTATTCTGTCGGTAGAGGTGCCACTTTGTAAGAGGTAATCCTTCACTACTTCGGCCCTTTTCTGGCTGAGGGACTGGTTGCTGCTAGGGGAGCCTACATCATCCGTATGTCCCTGAATTTCTATGGTCAGGCCGGGATTTTGCTTGAGGTAGTTGACCAGAAATTGTAGTTCTGCATTAGAGGCTTTCTTCAGTTCATATGAGCCGGATTCAAAGAAAATATTGCTCAATACTACCTGTGCTCCTTTTTGGATCGGCATAAGGGCTATGGCGAGGTCATAGTAGGTTTCTTCTTCTACCCCTTCCAGAGAGAAGTTTTTGGAGGAGAACAGGTAGCCGGGGGCCTGCACTACGGCCGCATAGTTTTTCTCTAAGGGTAAGCTCATTAGAAACTTCCCGTTAATCTTGTCTGAGTAAATATCCCTGATGGTATCTCCCGTAGCCAGGTCTATCATGCTGATATGCGCATAGACAGGTGTAGTAGTTAGGCTGTCTGAAATGGTTCCCCTTACAAAGGTGGCGAGTTGTGGCCTGATCTTCTGGTCCATCTCAAACTCATATAAATCGCTTTTCCCAAAGCCTCCTTCACGTGTAGAGTTAATGAGGGCCAGTTTCCCATTAGAACTCACAAAGATGTTACTTTCATCAGCTACTGTATTGAGGGGGTAGCCCAGGTTTTTAGGCTTGGTCCACTTGCCTTCCTCAAGCCTGGAAAAGAATAAGTCTTTAGACCCAAAGCCGGGATGAAAGTCAGAGGAGAAATAGAGGGTTTTTCCATCAGCATGTATGAAAGGAGAGGTTTCTTGGCCTGGCGTATTAATGGGAGCGCCCATGTTTACGGCTGGCGTCCATTTCCCATTTTCATAGGTACTGTACCAGAGGTCTCTACCACCTACACCTCCTCCCCTGAGTGAGGTAAAGTAGAGGGTTTTCTCATCATGGGATAAACAAGGCTGGCTTTCCCAAGCCGTTGTATTGACGGCCGGGCCTATGTTTTCAGGTTCAGACCATGTGTTCCCCTCTCGGTAGGACACATATATATCACAGCTTCCAAAGCCATCCTCTCTATTACAGGCTGTGTAGAAGATTTTTCTCCCGTCCTGAGAAATAGAAGAAGCTCCTTCATTATAAGGGGTGTTAATAGGAGGGCCCAGATTTTTAGAAGCAGTCCACTTCCCATCTATTTTCTCACTGAAAAAGAAATCTTCCGGATAATCCCCTAAACGTGGATCATACTTACCTATTCCATCAGGTCTTTTAGAGGTGAACAGTAAAAACTGATCATCAGCTGTGAGGAAGGGGAGGTACTCATCTCCAGGCCCATTAATGTCTTCTCCCAGGTTTATGGGTTCAAAGTCTACGGGATTCTGTACGCCTCTGCTGGCAAACCTGGCTTTCAGATAATTCACGGAGGCTCTGCTTAGGTCTTTTCTCCTTCCTTCTCCCTTATCTAAGAAGATGGAATAGGGTTCCAGAGATTTCTCATAATTCTCTGTGTAGAAATAGCTTTCAGCTAAATAGAAGGGGAGGGGTTTAAATAGTCCAGGCGTTAACTCAGCTACCTTCTCCAAGTGTGGTAAGGCCTCTTCATATTCTTTCAACACATACGCATTGACCCCTATCCTGAAATGGGCATGTGAAAAGTCTGGTTCTAGGGCGAGCGCCTCTTCATAGGCTTTGATGGCATTTTCCCGATCTCGCCATTGGGTGAATTGTTCTCCTTCTAGGAAGAAATTCAGGGCCTTTTTAGAAGAAATACCGTAATCGGAAGGTTTAATTTTCTGTGCCTGTAGCGGTATGATACTTAGGCAAACTGTAAGTCCAACGAGCAGAAGAAATATTCTCATAACTGGTTAACGATCTCTAGCTGAAATTTATGTAAGACCATAATGGATTATCAAGTCTCCTGTGTCCCAACTCTTACAATCTTCTTGGGTATAGCCCAATATTTCAACGGTTTGGTATAGGCTGGGTACATCAGAAGCCTCTATTTCCATGAATGGAGGGATAGCTTCAAGAGTGCCTTTGTAGGTATCTATCACTATATGCGCATTCTTCCATTCATACTGAATTCTGTGCTTGTGGGTTTCCTTGACAGGGTGTAAGCCCAGGCTTAGGAGAATATTTCTCAAGGCTTCAGGATCTTCCACTGCCGTCTCTAGTTCTCGCATGACCTTGGCTTCTGCCTTGGAAATGAGTTCTTTTCTGGTGAGAATAACCGTAGGCCCCTCCTGCCGAAGTCGTAGCACCCCTCCTGCAGATCTAATTCTACCATCTTCAAAATCATAAAAGGTAGCTTTCATATCATCATCAAAGGAAACCTGCGCCCCTACTGATTCCAGTTTGGCTTTGATAGCTTCTACGTCTATCTCCAGGATCTTAACTTCTATTTCATTCATGACAGATGTACGCGCTTATAGTGGCGTATGCTAAGAGACGCTTTCCTGCTGAGGAAGTCAAGTGAATACTACTACGGAATTTTAAATGGAATCGTATAGTGGACAGGAGTCCTCCACTTTACGGTTTGCAAGCAGGAGCTTTCAAACCCTCAATTGTGTAAGGGACAAGCTCCTGCTTGTTCGAGGGCTAGTCCAAGAGCATGTGCCGGAGCCTCATCCGGTATCCCGTCTTGGAGTGAACAACTATTCTGACCAAGTAGTACGTGCAGCGACTAAAGTCGCCGATCCATTTGATTAGGATGAGCCCACCATTTCAATGGTGGGGAATAAGGGTCTCACCCCATCAGGAAATTTCGATTTTGATAGGATCTCCCAGGAAGTGAGGTTGGGTGTGGAGAATATAAACATCTAGGATGGCTTTTACCCTGGCTAAATATTCTCTCAGGTAGGTTTTGGGGGCATACATGCTGGAGACAGTTTGGGCGTTAAACCCTACAGCTTCTATTCCATTGGCCTTGGCTATGAAAATGGCGCGCTGGTTATGAAACTTCTGGGAAATGACAGTTAGCTTATCCTGCCCGAACACTTCTCTGGCCCTAATAATGGAATCCAATGTTCTAAATCCTGCAAAATCCATGGTAATGACCTGCTCTGGTACGCCTCTTTCTAGCAGGGCTTTTTTCATGTCCCGGGTTTCATTATAGTATTTTACCCTATTGTCTCCGCTGATGATGATGTGCTTTACTTTGCCGCTGGTGTAAAGGTTGGCAGCGGCGTCCATGCGGTAGGTAAAGAATAAGTTTTCTCTTCCACTTTTTACGTACTTACTGGTTCCCAGTACAATAGCTACCTCATTGACAGGCAAGTCGTCAATAGTTTCATAGATGCTACTATTACTAGTAGACACCACCCACTGGTGACAAAAACCAATGACCACTAGGGTTATGATCAATGCAAGGAACCCATACTTTAACATCAGGCGTAAGTAGGACATGGCTTATACTCAACTTATTGAGTAAACGTATGCTCGCTAGTTAGGGTTGGATAGATTCAGGTGAAGGGACAATAATCAGCAAAAGCGTCTGAGAAGTAAATTATTGAAAAGACGGAAGAAAACAAAAAGCGTATTCGTTTCTGGAACGAATACGCACACTAACTATCATATCAGAACATGGCTAACTAATTTTTAGAGCGCAATCCCGACTGTAATGGCAGTATTTACATTGATGCCTTTTACAGGAGCAAGGGACAGGGTTTCAGCGCTTTCCCAAACTTGATTTTTGAAGTTGTCATAGGTAGCATCAAATTCAACTCCAAGTCTGAGAATTTTAAGAACGCGTACGTTGGCACCCAGTAATACACCTAGGCCTGCACGTACATTTCCGTTTGAAATATTTCTTAGGTTATTTTCCACTAGGTCTTCTCCTACCACTACTACAGGGACAAATGCACCGGGATAAATGTCTAGCCACTTATTTTGGCCCACCATAAAGTGTTTCTCTATCCCAAAAACCCCTGTTATGTCTTGTCTGCGGGCCTGGTAGTCAGTGCTGATGCCGCCGCCTACTTCATACTGTAGGTTATCAAGACCGGCTCCTAGCCTAAAGGCCCATTTATTATCAGTGTAGTATCTCAAGTTTAGGCCCACGGAAGTGCTACCCTGGTAATCAATATCTGCTACCTCAGAATTTACTTGATCCCATTTAAACTGGCTTAGGTTGACAGTAGCACTAAACTTTTGGGCAGTAGCTGTATAGGTTAAAAAGACACAGAATGAGAGGGTTAGGATTGACCCAAAAATGAACTTTCTCATGTGATCGGTTTAATTGGTTAACATTATAGCTCGAAATCCTAATCAGGTTTTTCTGATTCACATACCCCCTCATATGGTCAAATGATATGCCTGTGGAAGGGGAGAGTGGGAGAAAAGGGGGATTTTGAAGAAATAATGTCCTTTCTGAAACCTATCAAATAGAGTCTCGTTTATAGGAGGTCATTCTCTTTTATAAAAGGCTGATTTTCTATGATTTAGGAGAAAATGTATGTTTATTAATACAGCAATACTGTATACTAAAATAAACAGTTAGTAAGTATGGGTATACTAAAAAGGGTACAATTATGACAGCTCAAACCCAAAACGTTCCAGGTTTTTCCCCATCATTTGGTTTAGTGTATCTATTTGCGTAGTAGTTAGATCTTTTTTCCACTTCCCTATAGAAGTTGTATTAGGCTTTACCCTTACCTTCTGAAAATTTGAAGCCTCTACTATATCATCTCCTAGCTTTTGGGTGAAGCCGTGGTATTCTAACATTTTCTCTGAGTAGGGCACCCCAAGAAATGCTGCTACTTTCTGGAGAATAATAGGAGCATCAGAAACTAGCTCTTCATATCTTACCATCATAAGGCGGTCTGCTGCCCGTTTCTGAATCCAGTCATACATATCTACGCTGAAGTTCCATGCATCAGCCCGGCTTTCAATATCATCCGTTTTATCTCTGACTATCCAGGATCTAACTACGTCCCTTCCGTCCCGCATGAGAAAAATGTATTTACTTTCCGGAAATACTCTGTAGATATCCTTTAGGTAGAAGGTGTTCCTGGGAGTTTTATCTCCCCAAATCTGGAACTGCTCTTTCTGCTGCTTCCCGTAGGCTACATAAATCTCATCTATAATTCGCTGGAGGCTTTGTTCTTTTTTGGGGAGATGATAGAGCTTGGTGAGCAGATCTCCGGATTGGAGGTTCCATTTGATAGCGCCTTCCGTAGCCGTGAACTCACTGACAGCTATGCTTACCAGATCCCGCCACTCCAGGAAGTTCATAAGCTGGTACTTAATGATGACATTAGGGAGGCGCCACTGTTCTGTGGGGACTACTATATCAGGATGTGCATCTAGCATAGCGGAAAACATGGTACTACCATTTCTTCCTGACCCAAAAACAAAGAAGGGAGAACAACTCAGTTCTGATACGGACCCAGTGAGCGCATGCCTACGTGGTAAGACATTGCTGGCTTGCATCAGAAAAGGGACTAATCGCTTATACTTCATGTAGATACACGTATGTTAATGCTGGAAAGCAGCCAGAATAATTGCGAAAAAACAGTTTATTTGTAAATAATCCTTGAAATAGAGCTGATATTGTATGGGGGTCGTAAGAAAGCAGAGTACACTTACCACCTTAACTTCTTTTCTGGGCGGTGTTATTGGCTTTGTTAACCAAACCTTTCTCTTCGCAAAATTAATGGATCCCGATGAATTTGGACTAGCAAGGGTGCTAGTCACCGTCGGGGTGATGTATGCGCAGCTCTCCTTACTTGGGTTTCAGAATGTTATTCTCCGTTTCTTTCCCTTCTTTCAAAATCAGGAGAAAGGTCATCATGGTTTTCTTTCTTTTGGGATTATATTTATTCTAGCTGGATTTATTTTTACTACTTCCCTCTTTCTTCTATTTCAGCCCCAGGTAATAGCGGTATATGGAGAGAAATCTCAGCTGTTTGTCACCTACTACAGATTAGGGATACTATTCGGGTTCTCTTACCTGGTATATATCTTTTTTTCTAACTACCTCAGATCCTTGTACGACTGGTTTATTCCCCGCCTGATTAATGAAGTAGGTCTCAGGCTGCTGGTTACCTTGGGGATCTCCCTATATGCATTGAATATCCTGGATTTTGAGATGTTTATCTGGGTGTATGCGGGTATGCATGTATTGATGGCAGTAGGAGTCATTATCTACACTGCGGCTAGAAGACAGCTTCACTTACCTACTTTCAGAAACATTCAGATCCAGAGCTACCTCAGGCCTATGCTGAGTCAGGCATTTTTTGCTTCTATAGGGGGGATTTCTATTCATCTGGTATTAGCTATAGATACGCTTATGTTGGCTAGCCTGGGACTAACGCCTGTGGCTGTATACTCCCTGATGGTCAATTTTGCTGCCTTTATGTTATTCCCTTTTAGGTCTTTGGTAAACTTATCCTCCCCCAGGGTGGCAGAGAATTGGAAAGACCAGAATACTGCTGCGATAGGTGTGCTGTATAAGCGGGTATCTCTGCTAGGCTATATTAGTGGGATTTGGTTATTCTTTGTGATCTGGCTGAACCTGGACAATGTGTATAGCCTGATAGGTAAGGAAGCCTACATGGGAGGGAAAATGGTGTTTGTCTTTATAGGGCTTGCCAGGTTATTTGATATTGTCAGTGGGTTAAATACTACCATTCTGGTTACCTCCAAGGCATTTAAATATGATCTTTTATTTAATGTCCTTCTTCTGCTTATTTCTGTAGCTACTAATTATTACTTCATTTTTATGCTTGACTGGGGGGTAGATGGAGCTGCTGTAGCTACTATGATCTCTATATTCTTATATAATGCTTCCCGTGTAATCTTTGTCTATAAGTTGGCGTCTATTCATCCTTTTAGTAGTCAGTTAATCTATGTTACGGGTTTGGCTTTGGGGATATGGATAGCTGTTTCTTACTTACCTGAGGTGGCATTCCCCCTGCTGGATATAGTATGGAAGTCTTCCCTTTTTACCTTATTTTTTGGCTTAGCTATTTTAGGATTTCGGATTGCACCGGATCTGAATGAGTTCGGGGAGATCATTTTATCCCGTCTTACTAAGTGGAAAAGTCAGATATTTTAATAAATTGGAATGATTTAGTAATTTTAGTTAGGGTTATGAAAAATCCTGGTGTACTAGAATAGACTACATTGGAAGTAGTCAATGCTGAGAAAACAATTTTACTATAGGCTTGTCGTTTTTAGCATACATTATTGGATATCAGGGATTTTTGTTGAGATTATTTTATTGAAATTTAGATATTTATAAGGCTGAAAATCTCTACTTTTTTAATTTGTTTGGGCGGAAGACTAGAAATATGCCAATATTTCGAAATAAAGGCATAAGATTTGCTTGAATAGAGTGTTCTTGTAGATCGCGCAGGAATCCGACCCACAAATATATTTGTAGCATCTTATCTCAAGGCAAACATGCAACATACACAACTCGTTGCGCTAAGGTCTGCCCTTGCTTTGTTTTTGGCAGCTTTCGCCTTCGTCTTACCGGTCGAGGGCCAAATTCGTTTTCAGAAATCCTATAGCGGAAACCAAGACTATACACCTATAGCATTAGCTCCCACTTCTGAGGGTGGGTACGCCATGCTGGCCAATACCCAAATCAATCCCCCTGACAGTCAAATTGTACATCAGGACTTTTCACTCACTATTACAGGAGAGGACGGAACGGTACTATGGACTAAGTCCTTTGGGAATGAGTCTGATAATACCGGCTTTGAGCTGGTACAGACCCTGGATCA
>JBCCLI010000176.1:0-12568 GCA_039026975.1 Bacteroidota bacterium
CCTCTGTCATTTCCCCCATTAGAAATGAGCGCCTCCCTTCGCACACCATACGGACTTAGCCCAAAAAAGAAAGCATTGGTCTGATTCGCAAAAGGGTCTAGTAAGAAGCTGATCCCATCATTATTTCCTCCCCTAAAATCCCTCCTTAGGGAAGTAATAATCCAATCATTCCCTACTGTGCTGGAACATACTATGCCTATGTACAAAAATTGGTCATCATAGGTCATCTTGATGATAGACTGCTCGGTCGCCAGCACAGTATCTGTGGGGAAGTACTGCCAGAAGTCTGTGGTGCGTTCTGCCTTTGCCCAGCTAGCCTCATCCAGAGCGCCATCTAGCGTGATCTTATCCGTAGCTTTTTTGATAGAGAGTTGAGGAGCCCCTTCAGGGATATCTGACAGCGTCAGAGATTGTGCTTGCAGGGAAATGGACATGCATAAGACAATCAGCAACACAAGAATCTTTCGCAGCACAATCATTGGCTTTTAAGTAGTTACAGGTCAGGCAGCGCATTTCATGTAAGAAATGCATTCGATATTACTAAATCCTTAGGTGGAACGAAAGAGGTTAGGCTGAAAGCTGTTTGAATATGGGCGCTATGGTATCCTTAACCTTGTGGGAGTAAGGGAGGTAGATCAAGCTGATTGAGGACCCCTTCGCCTAGGGACACATCCCCTTAAAAAGGGATGCTCTGCGATCCATGGACTTGTGTTACTTTTCTATTTGGGATTAGCGTAAATAACCTATTCTCACAAATGGAGGAAATGATTATGTTAAGTAAATGGATTATAAGAAAATCAGGAGTTTTGCTAGAGAATTAAGAAGGAATCAAACTCCTGCGGAGGAGGTTTTCTGGAATAAAGTCAAAAACAGGCAATTCCTCGGGCTTAAGTTTAATAGACAATTTATTATTCAGCACCAAGATATTATGGAAAGCAGAGCATACTTTATTGCCGATTTCCACTGTTTTGAGCATAAACTAATTATTGAAATAGATGGGCCTATTCATGAATTCCAAGTTCAATATGACAGAATCCGGGAGAATATTCTGATAGAAATGGGTTACAAAGTAATCCGATTTAAGAATGAGGAAGTCCTTCAAAACTGGAGTAAGGTAGAGGCACAATTAAGAAAAGTAATCCATTCAACTTAACACTTGTGGATAGCAGGGTTGTTGCCATTTTGAGGGTAACGGGGCAGAAGGGGAAGGGTTTTTAGCAGAAACTTAACGAGAATAATACGCTTCAGTACCCCTTCGCCTAGGGACACATCCCCTTAAAAAGGGATGCTCTGCGATCTGCAGGCTATTAAAGCATTATGTCTTATTGCCACTCCCCTAAATAAAATATCCCAGCCAGGGGCTGGGACATCCTAAAGTTTGCATGGCGTGCATTACAAACGGCATTGAGAATTATTCTATATCTATGCTGCTGCTATCTTTGGGCATAAAGCTGTCTAATGACTTAAGCGTTCCTATCTTAGGGATGATCTGAATGAGGAAACGCTGGTTTTTCTCCTCTTCGAAAGGGTCTCTTCCTACACCCTGCTCCCCACTTCCGGATATCATCACTTCTACTCTGTTGGCTTCAAAGCTGAGGCCTCGGTCATTCCAGAATTGGTAGAGAGAGAGGGCACGCTCATAACTCAGCTCAAAGTTTCTGCTGTAGCTATCCTTGGAAGCCATCCCTTCTATAACCATGAGGTATTTAATGTTGTCATCCGGGTCTAGTTGGGAGATCATATTATTAAGGGCGCGCCCTGCCTGCATCAGCATAGGTTTATAGGAGGAAGGAATATCACTACTCCCCTTAGCAAACTGTACCTGAGAGCGGAGAACGTGTCTTTTGTAGGCAGGTTGGTATACGAAGTATCTACTATCCAGCTTTTCTATGGCCTTCTGGATCTCCTGCAGCTTTTTATACTCCTCTTCCATCACTATCAGTCGGGCCTTTTCATTCTCCAGCTGCTGAATGAGGGAGCTGGCATACATTTCCTCCTCGCTTAGTCTTCTTTTAAGTTCTTCCAGGGCTAGGCTCTGCTCATCCAGTTCTAGGCTTCTGACCTTCAGCTCTGCCTCCGTATCTAGTAAGGCAGTAGTTTTAATGTTGAACATGCGGTAACTCAGCACAAAAAGGGCAAGGCTTATGATAAACAAAGCCGTCAGTAGGTCAGCATAGCTGACCCAAAATAATTTTTCGCTATCCCTTTTTTTCATGCAAAGAAGGTGTTAAACATGTACATCATTCCCCCCACTATCCCCAGGATAAAGGCGGCAGAACCGGTATATACGAACAGCCTAAACTCAAAGGAATCCATAAAACCAGCTGTTTCCTGTATATCCAGGCGCTGTTGGATGGCTTGTAATTGGGCTTTTACCTCATGGTCTTCTTGCTCTTGTCGCTGCAGGGTATGTAGAAGCTTAGTTTGGATTTCTAAGCTGCGGTTCTGGATCTGATCTACATTTCCTCTGATATTATGTAGGTCTTGCTGGAGGGCCTGGGAGAAGGCAGCTGTATCAGCCTTATCCAGGGAGGCCAGGTACTGATCCATCTTCACATAGGCAGCGCGTGTACTGGAATCTAATACCTTAAGGTTTTCTTGAACAGTGGACTCCAGTCGCTGGTCTAATTCACTTACCTGTGAGCCCATTTGCTGGCTAAGCTGCTCTGTGCGGGCAGCGTAGGATTCTATAAAGGCTACTTGCTTGTCTATTAAGTGGTCATTCTCTCTCAAGGTGGTTCCTACATTCTCCAGGCCGTGTTCTATGCTTCTGATCTGCTTGAAGACATCCTTTAATTCTCTGAATAGGCGCAGGCTCTCTTGCAGAGAATCATTCATATATTGCTGGTACTGGACAAAGCCTTCATTAAAGGCGGCCAGGTTATCTCTAAGAGTAGAGATAGGTTCCTGTATTTGCTTTTTTTTAGCAGGGAGAATATACGTTCTGATAAAGGTAAAATAGTCGTACTGCTTCCTGTCTCGTATCTTGCGACTTTCCCTAAATAGGTAGTTACTCCTAACGGTAAAGGAAAGTCCTGCCGCACTCCCTAACATCCCTATGAGTACCCCTCCTATAAAGGACTGGATAGCTGCGTCGCTTACGCCCACCAAGGCAATTTTAACTAATCCAATAATTACCCCTAAGAACGTACATAAAAGTCCTATGTAAAGGGGTAAGGCTATGTTTGACTCTATCGAGTCTTCCAATGATTCAATTTTCCTTTCCGCTATTTCCTGTAGGGTATCAAATTCTGCTGCTCCCTGATTCTTGCTTAGGTAAGCATTAGCCGTGTGTACAATCTCTTGAAATACGGGGTGATACTGATCATGATTTCTGATCAGGTCAGTCTCAGGGGTAAGGCTGATGATACTCTCTTCCTCAGCTTCATGTTTTTCTTTCTCTACCTGAAGGGTGTTAGGCTCAGGATATACATTGCTGAGTGAGAATATGGCGCTTCTGTTTTTGGAGAATACTCGTACTTGTAATACGATGATGATCCCTACGATAGCAAGTTCAATAAAAAAGAGCGGATCCATTAGACAAATAGTTACAATTCTGTTTTAGGGGAATTTTATTCTATGGAATATTCGCCAAACAGAATGCCAGTTAGATTTCTGTAGGTATATGGATAAATAGGGGCTATTTCTAAAAAGGAAATTTCTCAAAAAGAGAAAAGCCTTCTCATTTAGAGAATCTACATGAAGGAAAATAGGGCTAGCAGGCCTACCACTAAGCTTCCGGATAACTACTTATGGTCAGCCAAGGAGGACTGATTTTTGTGAAAGTATGATTAGCTGTATCTTTTTCATAAGAATAAAAAGTGCCTAGACAAGCTAGTCTATCCCATGAGAATTTTCCTTATTTTGAGGCATAAGGAAGGTAGCAAATAAAGAATGAATAAGCCCGTATACACTCTCTTTGCTTATCCATATAGTTTATGTTTCATTAGCCTGTTACTTGTACTCAGTAGCTGTACGTTCAATAAGCGCAGCCTGCTTATCTCTAGTCCTGATAACAGCTACCAGTTGACTGTATCTACTAAGGCAGGACAGCTCCACTATTCTGTTAGCCTGGCTAATAAAGTGCTCATAGAGGATACTCCCTTAGGACTATTTCTGGATAGTGAGTGGATAGGGAGAAGGGTAAGATTAGGGAAGGCAAAAGATTCAGTCTATACCCATTTTACTGATCAAGGCCCGGTAGCGGTTCGTGCTGCTGACATTCCTATTCTCCATAGGAAATCAGGAATAAGATACGTACTGGCAGTGAGGATATCTGCTTTAGGATTTGCGTATCGTTATGAGTTATCTGCTAAGGAGAATGATCTAAAGGATTATCAAAAATTAGTGGAAAAGGGATCTTGGAAGCTTCCTAAAGAAACAGATATATGGTATACCCCTTATCAGCAGGAGTCTGTACAGGTAAAAAATAAACCTGTAAAAGACCTCATGGCTAAGGAAGTATTAAGCCTACCCCTCATCCTTAGCTTACAGAAAGGAGACCACTATTTACGCTTGAGTACCTTTAACGAGTCTTCTGTCTATCCTCCTAAGATCTTAAATGAAGGGAATAACGAACTATTCTTACAGAATGTCTTGGCCATAGAACAAGGGAAAATGCTGAAGACGCCCTGGAAGATTTCTTATATGGCTGGGGATTTATCTTCTCTATATAAAAGTCCATTCTTCCCTGGTATTAGGGAAGAAAGCATAGATACAGAGTCAAATTTTTCCTGGGTAAAAGGTGGGAATCTGCTTCGGGTTCCTATTTCTCCAGGAGAACCAGACAGTATATTTATAGAAACCTATCAGCGTGCTGCTATAGATTGGGACTTTCCCTACCTTTCCCTGGAAAGAGGATGGGAAGAATGGCCCTCAAACTGGAAGAGAGTAAAAAGAGTAGCTGAAAAATCGCCCGGACTGGGTATATGGGTATGGAAACCTATGAGTAGCCTGCTAGATCCCATAGAAAGGAGGCAGTTTTTCAGGCAAGCTAAGTTTCATCTGGTGAAAGGGGTGGTGATAGCCTGGAATAATAGGGAAGAGCGCCAAAGTGCAGATACCCTGCTTACTACCCTCTTTCAGGATGCCGCGGAGTTTAACCAAATGATTTTACTGAGGGCTAATGCTGCCTACACACCTTTCAGTACCACTTCCCCTAATTTTATGGGTATCACCCGTAGGCAGGAGGGTGCTTCCCTCAGCTTCCCTTCCAGGAAAAGTATCAGCAAGGTAGTATTGACAGCTGACCTTCTTCCCGAGGGATATGTCCAGCGAACAGGAGAAACCGGTAGACAGGACCCTCAGGTAAAGACTGCATTCACCTTAGCTAATCTTCTACACACTACCGCTAACATTAGAGAATGGGAAGGTATTCCTACCGACTTTTCTTTCCACCCTGAGCAGGATTTCCTCTCTGGAATCCCCACAGGATGGGAAGAGGGCCTGATTCTACCTATCACACAATTAGGGAAAAGAACAGCCATAGCCAGAAAAAAGGGAGATTCATGGTATGTAGCCATCCAAAATGGCGCACAAACTACGCGAGAGTCTTTCTCCTGTGATTTTCTGGGAGACGGCAGGTATAAAGTGAAACTGATAAAAGATTCACCAGGAAAGCTAGAGAAGCTTCTTCATAAAACCATGGTCATTGACTCTTCCCACTGGGAAGAGGTATACCTTCCTGCTGGTGGAGGAATGTTAGCCCATTTTCAGAGGACTTCTCTTCCTCTGCAGGAAATCAAGCTGTCTTACACTACCCCCCAACTTGCAGAGCCTATGAAGCTTAAGGTAGACAGGGTAGGCGCAGCCAGAACCGTTAGGTATACCCTGGATGGGTCAGATCCAGGGAGAAGATCTACTCTGTATAAAAGATCACTAAATGTGGCACGTCCCCTCATTTGTAAGATGGCCGCCTTTAGAGGAAGGGAGAGAATGTTTGCTAGTACAGAAGCCGCTTTTGTTAGCTTTCCCGGTCCTGATATACAGGCGGCAGATTCTATCTTTTGGGATGAGATGGAAGTTCAAATATGGAACGAGTCTGGAATTGGAGAAATTCTCTACACCTTAAATGGAAGGTCGCCAAGCAGGAAGTCAGCTCGCTACAGAAAGCCCATTCTCCTGAAAAAGACGGCCACACTGACGGCCTCTATTTTACTATCATCAGGTGTGCAGAGCAGCGTACAGCAAAGGACATTTACCCGGGTAGAAGCCCTAAAGGGAGATAGCCTCCTAAACCCGAAAAAGGGCTTAACCTATTATCTTTTTCCCGAGGAAGAGAACATCCCTAATAGGATATCACTAGATGAATTACCAGCCTCCCAACAGGGCCTGGAAAAGTATAATTTTAGCAAGTTACTAGCTGTCAAAGACAGTAGCTTTTCTATTCTATATAAGGGCTTTTTAAAAGCGGAGGTAGCTAATTTATATACGCTGGACGTAAGAACTAATGGGAATGTTCAGCTACTAGTAGGAGACAGGCTAGTCTTGGAGGCCTATACAGACGGGTATATGAGTAGTGCCTCTGGCTTTGTAGGATTAGAGGAAGGTTTTCATCCCATTACCTTATTATATTCTCAGCATGAAGGTACACCTGCTTTAGAACTAACCTGGGGCCACCCTAATATGGAGCGGCAAACGCTAGAAGAGGCACTATTCTATGAAGCAGAATAGGGCCTGCTGTCAACTAGGAAAATCTTTTTTAGCTATGCTTTACTCATTCACGGTAAGTAACTCCAGATATTCATAGCTTCCAGAGTGGCAGATACTAGAGTATTCCTGGTGGACCAGTTCCTCCATGCAGATGTGAGCTGCTAAGGCAAGCTGAGAGTAGTTCTGGGAACAGTTCTGAAAGCCCCCTTCGCTTGAATTCCAGAGGCTGGTGATAAGGTTCATTCCCCCTTTTTTGATACCTGTCTTGAGAATAGCCTTTTGTACGTTTCCGGCTCCAGCATGATAGACGTGAAGTACCAGAAGCTTAAACCAAAGGTCAGAGGTATGATAGGAAATTCCGGCTCTACGTAAAAGCATTTCCGTTTCCGGGATACAAGCTGTTTTGAAGAATTTAGCAGCTGCCAAGGCTGATTTAGTATAGCTGGCCCGTTCATCCTTATGTTCATTAATGGTTAGCCCAAAAGCTTTTCCTACACTTTTCATGAGTTGGAAAGGGCCATAAGCCCCTGCTGTAGAAGTTAACAGCTGACCTGGGCTTTCTATCATAAGGACTGATTGCGCATACCAGGGGTCTACCCCCTGTCTATGAAAAATATCAATGACGCCTTTAAGTTCTGGTAGTACCTGATGGAAGCGGTAGAAGTGGCTCTTTCCCTGGGCTACAAATAGCTTTCCCTTAATGTTGTACTGCTTGCGTATATCCTGGAGGTACTGGTACCGTTGGTAGCGGTCGAATCCTTTCCAGATGATCGTAGGGATGTGGCTCAGTATCTTTCGCGTGCGAGGGGCATAGATCATACTCATGTCTGGCTCCAGCTGCATAAGCGTTTTCCAGAAGATGATTTCTGTCCGCTTATTCCAATTTTCATGGAAGATGGTAGGCGTTTGGACGTACTGTTCGAATTTACCAGAAATCAGGTGCCGAACTTCAGATACGTGTTCCTGGGGAAACAGAAGGTTACTTAGTAAGAAAAAGATAGATAAGGGTAAGGCTCTCTTCATAACAGGCGTTTTTAAATAGAACGACTGTTTAATTAATTTCTGGGGTAGGTGTAATCTGAAGGAGAAACTTGTGGGGGGAAGCCTTATTCATTCCCTGAAAAGGGCTTTTTAAAAATGTTCTACTAAGAAATGGGGGAGTAAGAATGTAGGCCTTATTGGCTTTATGGTGCGTAAGTAAGCATAGGCTCCACAGAGTAGCAATTATTTTTTCCTACTTTCAAGAGAGTCTCATCTAACTTGAATAGAGAGGCAAGTGCTATCTGCGAATAGTTCTGAGAAGCATTTTTGAAGCCTTTGTATTCCGTCTGCCATACTTCCTGCATGAGCCTGGTACCACCTTCTGTGGTAGTGATTTGGTCTAGGACTCCTCCTACATTACCCGCTCCTGCATGATACACATGTAAAACCAGCATTCTGAACCAGGTGTCACGCTCATTGAAGGAAATATTTCTTCTCCTCAATAGTGTTTTAGTCTCAGGGACACAGGAATGCTTGATAAGCATAGCCGCTCCATAAGCAGCTTTTTCAAAGTCAGCCCGTTCATCTATGCTATCATTCACTATCAATCCATACTGACGTGCTACCGTTTCCATGAGCTGAAAATGCCCATATGCCCCTACAGGAGAGTAAGCCATTTTTCCAGGGCTTTCTATCAGTAGGATAGCCTGCGCAAACCATGGATCAACCTCATAAGCATCAAATAATTCTACCCCTCTGCTGACCATGGGTAGTACATGTTTGAATTTATAATAGTACTTCTTACCAGTGGTGATATAAATATCTTCGTGAGCCAGCACTTCATGTACCTGTGCTATGCTGTCTCTAAAAGATTCTTTTTTCTCATCAGCTAAGATCTCCCAATCAGCAATGGCCATTCTATGAAGAATTTTCCTATTACTGGAAACATTAACCAGGCAAGAATCACCTGGCATGTTCATGATTTTTTTCCAGAATTTAATTTGCGGGAGTTCTGACCATGCCTCATCGTACAGTTTTTTGTCAGTTAGCACATGCGTACAAGAGGCATATTCTTTAAGAGAGGCTTGAAAGACGGGTAACTCATGATCTTCTATACTCACTTCATTCCCTATATCAGCATAATTCACTTGCGGATCATATCCATTTCCATAGACCGTGATGGAAATATGTGGATGATATCCATGCATACTTGTTTGTAAGCTGGTTACGCTGTCATTGGAAAATACTGTGAAAGAGAAGTGGTTAACCATCTCTGCGGGTTCTTCTACATATACCGGCACAAATTCTGCATAGATTTCTGACTCTAAATCTGTAAAAGAAGTAAGGAGAAGAAACACGGGTAAGGATGCCCAGGTACATATATACGAAAAGAGTAAACCCCTGAATAAAGAGGGTTTCTTGGACACAGATATGTAATCTCTTTTGCGCATTATGACTCTACCGATAACCGATGATGTATTAAATGTACAAAAGTTGGAATGACGAAAAGCCGAGAAATTATTCTATGGTAATATGTTACGCATGTTTGGTGAAAGTCATCTGCTGGATTGGAAAAAGTACGGTGGGATAAGCTTTCCTTTCTTCTGATAGATTAGCTTTTCAAGCTCTAGTTTAGCTGCTAATACGATTTGTGAATAGTTTTGGGAAGCATTTCTAAACCGTCTACTTTTTGTTTTCCATAGCTGAATAATCAATTCATTTTCTTTTACGGAATAGGGGATTTTCCTGAGTGCGCCAGCTACATTTCCAGCCCCAGCATGATATACGTGTAGCACTAACAACTTGAACCATAGGGATTCTTCTATATAAGGCTGCCCGCGTCTCTCTACTAGCCTAATGGTATTGGGGATGACTACCTCACGTAAAAAGCGGGCAGTAGCCCTGGCAGACTTTTGTAAATCAGCCCGCTCATCTACCTCTTTATTTATGCTTAGACCAAACTGTCTACCTACCGTTTTCATAAGCTGATAGGGCCCATAAGCACCTGCACGGGATTTACGGATTTTTCCGGGACTTTCTATCAGTAAAATAGCCTGTGCATACCAAGGGTCTATTCCTTCTTCTAGGAAAATAGGAACAGATTCATGGATCTGAGGAAGGGCTTCCTCTATTAAATAGTAATGGGCCCTGCCTTGGGTAATATATATGGACTCCTGATCAGGAATATCCCAAGCCGTTTTCAAGCTATCTCTGAAATATCTTCTCTGGCTACGGTACCTCTTCTTTTGATAAATACTGGAGGGAATGTCTCCTAGGATTTCTCTATTGGAAGCTAGAGAAACCAGGCATTTTTCAGGAGGGGTTTGTATGGCTGTTCTCCAGAAAATAATACTGGATAGGGTATCCCAGCCTTCTGGATAGATAGCAGGCTCACTGATGAGGGTATAGGTGCCTACCTCAGGAATCTCTACCAGGATGATATACTCTTCTCCGCAGACCTCTATTTCATCCTGACAAAGGACGAAAGTAGAAAACATCAACATGAACAGGCTCAGAAAAATGGTTTTACTCCGCATCAGGTACCTCAGTTATTACATTTTTTCTAGCGAGTATGCGGTGATGAATAGCTAATCTTAGTAAGATAAATTTCTTATTTCCCCTATTTCAAAAGTGGAAAGAATTGCGGAAATTCTAACATGTTTATAAGTATTAAAAATAGCAAGGATGAGGGGTAATTATTAGAGAAGCATCTTATTAGCTGTACCCTACGTCCTATACTTAGACGCACTTACACACTTAACCTACATGAAAGCGAATCTACTTATTCTCCTCATATTCCTGGGAGTCATAGCTTGTGATTCTTCTGATACTCCCTCAGGGCCTGAAAGCGATAATCCCAATGGCTTCAGTACGCGCATACAAGACGTGTCCTTCAGCACTTCAGATATAGCGCTTTTCTGGAAGGTCTTCGATGGGACTTCTTCTCACACGGAAGAGAGCATAAATGAAAACTACATTCAAAAGGGATCTCAAGGTCTTAAAGCCTATGTCCAAAAGAAGCCTACTACGGCCAGGAGCCTAGCGAGGAACCTAAGCTTACCCGCTTATCTTTCCTATTATAAAGATGTACGTCCGAACACTCTCCCTTTATCTGATGTGGAAGATGAGACCCTGGGTTTATTTCGTGATTTCCAGGCGCTATTTCCGGATATGATTTTCCCTGATGTATATTTTTTAGTAGGAGCCATGGAAGCAGGAGGAAAAGTAGCCCCAGAAGGAATCCTGGTAGCGGTGGAAATGTTTACTAAAAATCCTGATACTCCTGTGGAGGGCTTAAGTGAATGGCATAAACAGGTAACCCAAAAAAGGGAGTATCTAAGTAGCATTGTACTACATGAGACCGTGCATGTCCAGCAGTTTTACATCAACCAGGACCTGGGAAATAATCCCAGCCTCCTAAAGCAATCCATGATAGAGGGGGGTGCGGACTTTATTACTGCTTTATTGCTGGATGGCAAATTTATCAATGAGCATATACATGTATATGGGGATTCATTGGAAGAAGAGATATGGAAGGAGTTCCAGCTTGACATGTACAATTCTACTTATGGAGATTGGCTGTACACAGGTAGACCGGGAGCAGACGGTAGACCAGCAGATTTAGGCTACTACGTAGGCTATAAAGCAGTAGAGCACTTCTATGAGAATGCATCTGATAAAAAAGCAGCTATTAAGGAATATCTTGAAACCGCTGACTTTGTTTCTTTTCTGGATAAATCCGGGTATGCAGATAAGTTTAACTAAGCGGTCCTCCTAAGTAGCCTGTCTTTCTCTGCAGACCACACATATTCATCCGTACGACTTCCCCCGAAGGTAAGGGGGAAATGCTGATGAAGGGTTCCTTTTTCTGTTCCCTGGAGAATAGCTTGTGCTCCCTCTGTTATACTGGTAGGCTGTTCTGAGGCTATGAAATCCTGCAGTCTGCTGAGGTAAGCAAAGTAGCTCATGTCTCCAGCACCGTATAATCGATCTTTCTTCAGCATACTACCTACCAATTTTCGGGTGTTTGCTACTCCTTCCTCAGCTAGTGAGAGTATGTCTGTCTCTATCTCATTTAGCCCACTGTTTGCATGGGGAAATCTTTTGAAGTGGGCATGTATTGCCTCCTTGAGATAAGGGAATACTGAAGGGGGATCCTGTACTAATTGGGCTAGTTCCAAATGGGAAGCTGCATTATAGGCCTCCCAAATGGCATGTGCATACCTTAGGTCTTCCTGGGTAAGTGCTACTCTGTGGGTGAATAGTTCCGGATAATAGCTGGGGTCTATCTCTCCAAGGGCTATGAGGCCTTCACTGGAAGGATGCTCTCCCAGGCACACAAGACTGATGTGGGCCAGCTGGGGAAGCTGCTGGTAGAGGTAGGAACAGGCGGCCAGCATATTTATTTGGCAGAATAAGTCATACTCAAACCATAGGACTACCTCCTCATATTGTGAAAGAGAGTCCAGTTTCCTAAATTCTGCTTTCGCCTTTTGGATAAATTCTGCTTCAGGAATCTGATACTGAGAAGCAAAAAACTGAGACCTAGTCTGGAAGAACCGCTCACTCCCTACATCTGTGGTGGTAGGGCCTTCACTTAGTGCTTCCCGCCAAATGATGAGATCTCCTGCTATACCTTGCTCCGCAAAAATATCCTTTATGCTATCGCCATTGAGAATATGAACGGTCTTCATGTGCTAATAACTGTTATACCTGAAGATAAGAGAAAGATAGACTTGCGCTTACCTCCTTAGTAGATAAATGAAGGGAGTTGAAAGATTTTAGGTGAAATTCCCTAAAAACCTTACAATCCCCTGTTCCCATATTAGCCTAAACGGGTAGCAGCAAAGTGCTTCATAGCCTTTTGTAAGAAGGCAGCAAAAGCAGGCTGTACCACCCCGTCTATGCTGGTGTAACGTTCATCATGTACGTATAG
>JBCCLI010000177.1:0-12558 GCA_039026975.1 Bacteroidota bacterium
AAACCTATCTAGGTTCTGGTATGTTCATGAAGCGCCTAGACCAAGCCAAAGCAGAGTAGCACAACAATAGCCTAAAAATTAGTGCTAAAGGTGCCCCTTCACTATGAAAAGGTTCCCTTGTAGTTATTGGGAAAAATTTTATGGGGAAATCGGAAGGAATAAGATAATGAGCGCCATTTCTTGACGGGCAGGCTTAGACTTTTAGCCTGAAGTTTACCCAGAAGGAAAATCCATAGCCGTCCAGGGAAGAACCATGTAGCCGGTATTCTGTGTTGAAAAGATTCTGGATACCGGCCGCAAAACTGAAGAATTGGAAGTTATAGCCGGCTAATAAGTTAACTATGTTCCATCCGGGAGTACCTCCAGCAGCAATGCTTGGATTTAGTTGGTCCGTAAAGGAAAGCCTGTCCTGGCTGGAAGCATATAGCCATTCAGCTCGCCCCCAAAAGCCTTCCTTGTCCTGGAAGAAAAGACCTAATTTTCCATTTAGAGGTGGAATATAACTTAAGGGCTGCTGGGTACTGACATCATCCCCAAAGGTGTAGTTAAGATTTCCGTATAAAGCTAATGCCTTAGCGAGCGGAATTTCCAGCTCCGCTTCAAATCCATGTACGGACGCCTGGTTCAGATTATCCTGAGTAAAGACGGGAAAGCCTTGCCAAACAGGATTACCCAGATAGACACCCGGCCTCCGCTGGATCAATTGATTGAGTTGGGTACGGAAGAATATCAATGAGCCTGTAAAAGCGTCTGTTTTGGACTTGAACCCTATCTCAGTAGTGACAGACTGCTCAGGTGAAAGAGAATCATTTGGTACTTCGAGGGTATTCTCAAAAATCCCCCATCTCCGTATGTCAGAAAAATTAGGTGCTCTAAACCCCGTACTCAAAGAGGCAAATAAGTTATGGTCCCTGTGGATAGGAAGGGAGGCTGAAATATACCCAGAAAGTGCTTGAGGTTGTATCTCAAGATCCCCTAATACTTGATTAATAGCTTTAATGGTATAAGCCTGCGCACGGCCTCCCATAGACACTCTTAGTTTCAAAATATCTACGGTGTGCATAGAGTATAAGGAAACACTTTCTGAGGTGGCCTCATCTGGAAAATTACCCATGATAGAAGTAGGCCCTAACCTATTATTATCTGTCACTTCACTGAACACCTGATCTTGGGAATAAGAAATCCCGGAGACTGCTTTCCAATACTGGCTGGGCTGTGAAATGATTTCTATTTTAGCCCCAAGACTTTCCACCTCATCCCTATTGGAGAGGTTGAGATTATTTTGCTGAGAGATCCTATCTATCTGATCATCCGTCTGCTGGAAGGAAGCTACCACCCGTAATTCCTTCAGCCATTTTCCACTACCCTGATGATTGAATTTTGCATAGGCAAGCGATCTGTCCCTTTCTGGGGCATGGTAGCTCTGGTAGATTCCTGTTTGCAGAGGAAGGTGAAAGGGGACGTCCTCCTGTTGATATGTTTGGTAGGAGAGGGTAAGTTCATTCCTGTTTCCTGCTCTTACCTTCAATTTTAGGTCTCCACTTAGGGCTTTATATCCTGTATGAGGGATCAGGGTTTCATTATTGGCCGTAGAGAGGTCTCCAAAGTCTCTAATAGATATTCCACCTAGCAGGGCAAAATTGGGACTACCCAGAATAATTTCCCCTCTGGCTGTTCTTTCCATCCCTTTTAGGTCTGCCCTATTACTCATATACCTGGCATAGGCATTACTGTGAACACGGAAGCCCTCTGACACATATTTTGGGTCTCTGGTATGTATATGGATAGCTCCTCCCATGGCATCAGACCCATACTGGGTGGACCATGAGCCTCTTTGTATATCTAACTGCTCAATGGAAAAGGGGTCTATTAACCCCATCCATGGGGATATATCTCCCGAGAAGGTAGCATTATTAATGGGTACCCCATCTACAAGGGTAAGAATCTGATTTCCTCTCATTCCTCTAATGACAGGAGATGCACCACCATAATGATTATTAAGCCACCAGGTGCCAGGCATTCCTAATAAGACTTCCGGGACCGTTCTGGGAGAATACTGCAAAAGCATACTCCTGTCTATACCGTACAAAGCGGCTGGCATTCTGAAGTTATTATTAGAGGCTGTAGGATAACTCTTGGAAGTATTATTAGCGAGATCTGTTGTTCTGGGCTGGAGAGAAAGACCCAAGGAATATCGTCTCTTTTTCTTAATTACCACATCTGTACATTTCTTCTCCATAAAGGGATACTCAAAACATACTTCGTGGACACCTAAGGGTAAATCTTTGAGAGTAAAAGAACCGTCTTTAGCTGTCTCAGTCTCCTCCAGGGTTCCATTTAGGTAAATCTTTACTCCTTTTAGGGGGCTTCCTACGTCCTTTCTTAGGACAAGGCCTTCAATACGTTGGCCCATCACCGTAAGGGGTAGAAATAGCAGGGCTGCTATCCATACGCCAGGTCGTAATTTTACCATATTCAATGATGGGAAAATTATATGACAAAATAAAATAATACATGTATTCTCTTTTTCGGCAATCCCAATTAAATCTTCTTCGTAAGCTACGATAATCCTGCTTATTCCTGCAGATAGGGAGCTTTCCCTGAAAGGAAGCACTTCATCAAATGTAAGATTGAGGTAAAAAAGGTAAAATTTTCCCCCCGGTGATGATTGGACTTTTTCCCAAATCGTGCTTTCAGGAGAATGAAGGGGACATTAGAGAGCCTTTTTGTATCATTACTTTAGATATTAGTGATTTGTCAACGTGCAGAGTAAAACTGCCGTATATATTCACCACCATATGTTTGTAAGGTGGACATCTAAAACATTAGGTACATCACATTTTTAAGGATCAGGTGGTTTATGGCACCTTTAATTAATGAAAAGGACTTTATTCAGGCTACTAAGTTGAAGAAATTTAAGAGTAAGAGTAAAAAGTTTGATCTGGAAAGTCTGGTGGAAGGAACTGCTAATGATTTGAAGGTAGTAGATAAGATCATTGAGGGTATGGAGCCTACCCATTTTAGGTTGCCTGTACTCTTGAAAAAGTACATCAAGCAGAACGCCGGAATTACAGGCTTTAATATAAATCCTGCTTTTAACCTGGCCCTGAATGGATTTATGATCATAGACTTAACTGACTTGCCGGAAGCCACTATCCAAGGTTTTAAGAAGGTATGATAACTTCCAGTTCTGGTTCATCTCAAGCTGTAAGCAGAATAGCGCCTACTCCCAGTGGATACCTACATATAGGGAATGCCTATAATTTCCTCTTTAGTTGGTTGCTTACTAAGAAACTGGGAGGAACCCTCATCCTCAGAATAGATGACCTGGACCAGCAGAGGGTACGATCTGTCTTCCTGGAAGATATCTTCAGAACCATAGACTGGCTAGGCATAAACTACGATGCTGGACCCACTGGACCAGAGGAACACCTAAGCCAATATTCACAGATACATAGAAGAGCCTTATATGAGAATGCAGCATATTCCCTAAAGGATCATCTTTATGGCTGTTCCTCCTCCAGAAAAGAAATCCAACAGCATAGCATAGATGGCCAATATCCACTAAGTTTTAGAAAACAGCATCTTAGTCTGGAAGATCCTCAGGTGGCTTGGCGGATGCTTACACCTGAAGGTGCTGAGGTAAGTTGGCATGATGGATTACTAGGCTCAGTCAGCATAGATCTATTTTCTACCATGAGGGACTTTATTCTTAGAAAAAAGGATGGCCAGGTATCTTACCAACTGGCCTCTCTGGTAGATGATCTTCACATGCAGGTAAATACAGTTTGTAGGGGAAGGGATTTGTTACCCTCATCAGCTGCCCAACTATTTCTTGCTTCCGCATTGGGAGAAAAGAACTTTTTGGGAGTTTCCTTCTATCATCATGCTTTACTTACAGATGAGGAGGGAAAGAAATTATCTAAATCCCATCAGGCCCTATCTATGTTTCAAACGGCCTACAGCCCTACCTTAAAGCAGCGTTTATTTAACAGTATGCTAAGAAGGCTTGGGAGAGAAGTAAATTCTGTGGAGACCGCAGAGGAATTGTTAAAATCAGTATCTTTAGCAGAAATACTTCAGCTAGGCGACAATTTGTAGATGTAGGATCATCTACCTTCTCAGAGCAGCTTGGAAGGAGAAAATAGTGAAGGTAAAAGGCTGGATAAAGGGTAGGGAATATCTACTTATGACAATAGGGATTGGAGCCCCGCTGCTGGTAATAGCTTGTAGCGAAAAGGAGTACCATTTACCGGTAGCCCACCTCAAGGAGGAAGAATCAGTCTGAATGTAAACACTACATCATGAAAAAAATGCTGAGCGTTTTGTTATATGGTCTCTTGGGAATTCTCCTGGTAGTCTATGTCATCTTCAGGTTTTTCCTAAACTTTGAACCTTCTGAGGAAGAGCTAGCCAACAGGTTTTCAAAATCTCCCTATCCACCAGAGCATATCACTTATCAAGTAGGGGAGGAGCAAATGCATTACGTAGCTACAGGTCCTGCTGAGGCGCCAGTTATGCTTTTTGTACATGGCTCTCCTGGTTCTTGGAATGCCTTTGCCAGTTATTTGGCAGACAGTAGTCTTCAGTCGAGGTTTAGAATGATCTCAGTAGATAGAATAGGATATGGAGAGTCAGAATTTGGACAGGCAAATAGTTCCTTAGCCCATCAGGCCCACTGCCTCATGCCTATTTTGGATAATTTGGCTGATAGTATTCCTGTCATGGCTATCGGACATTCCTATGGAGTTCCTGTTTTACTAAAGCTATCCATGGAACACCCTGCCGCATTAGATGGTATGGTGCTACTCGCGGGCCTCTCAGACCCGGCTTATGAAAAAAGACCCGCTGCCTTAGGCCCTCTAAGGTCCAAACTCCTCAGATGGTTATTGCCACCAGATCTGGATGTGTCTAATAGAGAAATATTCCCCTTGAAAGAAGAACTAGAAACCATGCTGCCACATTGGAAAAACATAGTTATTCCCACGGCTGTCGTTCAGGGTAACAAAGATATACTTGTAAATCCGAAACATGCAGATTTCATAGGAGAACAGATTACAGAAGCAAAAGTAAAGCTTCACTACTTGCCAGAGGCAAATCACTTCATCCCATGGTCTCATTATGATACTTGTTACCAGGTAATTGAAGGGATGGCTGAGCAGGTACTCCTCCCGAAAGATACATTAGAAGAGAATATTTAATCCATTACCTACATAAACTAGCTCCCCACAGAATAGACATTAATTGACTCTGAGGAGAGCTAATATTTGAATGACAAGATTACCCTTCCCTATTGCTTAATAATTCTTCTCAAGACAGATTGACCATTTACCTCCACTTTCAGTAGGTACACTCCGGTGGGGAGGCTGTGGCCTGCAGAACTGCTTCCATCCCAGGTAGCTCTCCATTCTTCCCCTTCAGTCTCTATGAGTAGCAAGCTCACTACTCTCCCCATTAAGTCGAAGACCCTAATAGTAGGAGTAACACTTCCTGGAATTAGCTTTCCCCTCACTATCAACTGTTCCTTAAAAGGGTTAGGACCTATCTTAATCTCCAGCTCAGTGGCCAGTAGCTGGTCTATATGGACAGGGAGGGCAGTCTCATCAATGCACTCATCAGCAAGGCAAGGAGCCGTAGTATCACTAGGTTCTAATGCCAGGAAGGCAGTATACTCAGATAATACCCTGCTTTCCAGACTCAGAGACATAATTTTTTGAATCAGATCATTGGTAGGAGTACCTTCTTCCCAGGCTCCTATTTGCATACCTGCCCACATGCTTTTCGTGAGGCTGTCTAAGGCAGTAGAGGCGCTCAGTGGAAATAGAGAGAATTCTTTGAAGAATAAGCTATCATTAAATTCTCCTGCTACGGAAACCTCAAATGGGAGGTCTCCCTCAAACTTCCCTACTTGCCTGATAGCAGAATAAGGTGACACCTGCGAAATAGGGTCAAGGCTAAAGCGGGCATAGCAAAAGCCTGATTCTACTGATGTATGTAAATCGAAACTCTCAAAGCTGCCATTGATATAGACTAGACTTTCTCTTAGTACCTCACTCATGGAGGGGAGAACAGAGGAAAGGGAGGCTATTTCTCCTCCTGATAATTGGGTGAGCAAGGTGTATAAATATTGATTTCCGTAGTAATTGATTCCGTTAGCCCAGAAGGCATATCTGGCTTTATTAGCTAAGTCGGCTATGTAAATATTCGGAAAATTTGGAAAAGACTCCTGCAAGCCCTCCACTATGGTATTGGCCTTAGCTACGGTTTCAAACTCATCAGAAGAGGCAAGTAGGAAAATACCAGCTGATTCATCAGTACCAATAAAGGAAAAGGCTGTATTTAGTAAAGAAGGGAGGAGGGAAAAATCTGATCTCACCCTATCTCCAACCGTAGCCATGACCTGCTCAATATTTTCTTCTGTAGCTGCCATCCATGAATTGGAAGCTTGATTGGCGGTCAGGGTAGGATAAATTACATTAAATGAATCTGAAGGACTTAAGTTGGCCAGTAGAAACTGGCTGGTCTCCCTTAGGTATTCTTCTCTGGATACCGTAGTAGGGTCCTGTACATAGTCAAGGATAAAGGCTGTTTTACTCCGTGGCTGTATGGCCTCATCAAGATCAGGCAGGTATACCAGCTGATAATAGTTATCTGCTGCTGATTGAAAGGTTTTTAAGTAGATGCCTTCTTGTAGTACGCTGGGGAAGTCCAGAGATAAGCTCCGTCCAAAATACTCACTTAACTCAGTCTCCAGATAGGGCTGGCCGTCCAGGGTTTCTTTACGCTCGAAGCTGAGGCTTCCCTCTTCTGAAAGTTGAGGAGTCTGCCAGTCCTGGTCAGGCCATACTAGAAGCCTGATGTTATCTGGAGAAATACCAGAAGCTGTGAGCATATCCATAGGTAGAGAGATATTCTGGCCTGTTGCAGAAAAAGTGGTAGGGACTAAATAGGTAATCTTGACCTTCCTCACTTCATCTTCAAACAAGGGATAAACTCTTAGCTGATAAACAGGCCTGCCATCAAACTCATAGAGCTTATACAGGATGGAGGGATCCTGCTGCCGCTGGACAATTCCTTCATAAATGAAGGAGGCACTCCATCTGTCCCTAATATCAGCCTTTACGATAGAATCACCTACCCATAGCCATGAGTCAGTAACCAGGCTGTTTTTGGGCAGGGCGAAGTCATACACTATTTCTAGCTGAGCTTCAGGAGAGAACACCTTATACTGGCTGGAAAGAGTTAGGAAAAGGCCTATCTCTGTATATATACCTTGAGGCTTGACAGAGATAGTAGCTTCATTTACTACGCCTATGCTTTCTTCCCAGGTAGCCTGAGGATTAGAGACATAGAGGTAATTCTGGGCATAAGAAGGGGGTAAAAAAAGGAATAACAAGAGAATACAAAAGAAAAGTCTTCGTATTAGTGTTTTCATGAAATAATGTTAGCTGTGCATCTATATATAATTTACAATTCTTCCATGGACTGCCCTAGCTTTTAGTGGGAAAGATTATGTTAACTTTTGAGATTCTCAGTACCTTTTTTTCCTAAAAGGAATTTTTTTCCTCAGCATTAAAACTATTCCTGGTCTTTAGCCATCTCAATACCAGACACGGAAACTTAAGCTGACCAAGTTGATATCGGAACAGTATATACAACAAATTGCAAAAGGGGATGAGCAGGCATTTAATGAGCTAGTCCAGCTGTGGTATAAACGGATTTACAACTACGCCTGGAAATACTTTGCCAAGCACAGCGAATTTGATGCGCATACCATGGCCTCTGAGGTTTGCCAGAAAACCTTTATCACCGTTCACAAGAGACTACACCAGCTACAGGAAGCTAGCAAGTTTAAGTCGTGGCTCTACCGGATTGCTACTAACTATTGTAATGAGGAGGACCGGCGGAAAAAGCGGCGAAAGATTCTTTCTCTCCAACAGTTTCAGCAGGAAGAAGGAGCCATAAAGACAGTAGGCTGGAAAGGAGGAGATAAGTCTCCCGAGTTAGAGATACAACGGAAGGAAGCAGGACAGCTGGTTAGGAAAGCCCTAACGGAAATTAATCAGGATCAACGGACCGTACTTATCATGAAAGAATATGAGGGATTGACATTCAGAGAGATAGCTGAAAGCTTGGAAATATCCGAGAATACGGCCAAGTCCAGAATGTATTATGGATTAAAAGCTATGAGAAAAGTGTTAGAAAAGTGGAACATTAATGAAGACTCTGTATCATATGGAAACTAAGCCCACAAAAGAAATGCTCATCTCTTTTCTGTATGGCGAACTGGAAGAGGTACAGATGAAAGAGGTAAAAGCTTACCTGGAGAAAAATCCAGAAGAAGCGCTGGAGTTAGAGGAACTTGATGAAACTAAGTCCCAGTTGCATCATCTGATAGATAAAGAGGTAGTCCCCCCAGTATTTATTCAGCCTAAACAGGCTAAGGTACTGGATGGAAAATTCTACAGGTCTATCCTAAAATGGGGGTTAGCAGCCAGTATAGTAGGGTTACTTTGGATGGGAGCTTATTTCTCTAATCTCAAGGTAGAATACGGACAAAATACCATCAACATTTCCTTTATAGAAAAGACAGATGAAAATGCCCTTGAGGCCTCATCTGACACTGAGAAGCAATGGAAGATTATACAGGATAGTATGGAATCCATGTTTGCCAAGAGGAATGATAGTCTCATGAGACACCTTACCTCCCTAGAAGGAGAGCTGAAAAGCATAAGAGAAAGCCAAGCCAGACAAAGAAGAGCCAGTCAGGATTTATCTGACTCACAAATAGCTGCGCTCAGGGAGACTATACGAGAAGAGAATTACAGGTCCATGGTTAATACCATCTCTATGGCTAACCAGCAGCAGCGAGATTATGCTGAGAACCTCTTTGCTGAATTGGCAGACTATGTGGAAAGCCAAAGGGAGCTTGACTTGGAAATGCTGGAAGTAGCCTTTAATGAAATGGCTCAACGCAACAACCTCAAGCAACAGGAAACGGAAATTTTATTAGCACAACTAATTACAAGTATACAGGAACAAGAATAATAGTAGGAACAATGAATACATATATGAGAACACTAATTGTTATTGGAAGCATGATGCTCTGCTTAGGGGGAGAGGTACATGCACAGGGAACTGATCCAAGAATGGAAAAGGACTTAGACGTCATGGAAAGAATCCTGGAGGAGATGTTCACCTCCTCTGTAAGGGGATCTTTCAGAGGAAAAGCTAAAGCTGAGTATACAGATGGATATGGGATTGTCATTAATACCCCTGTTCGATCATTCTCAGTGTTTGCACCAGCCATCACTAAGAGTAATGGATCCAACGTAATTACCAGGTTTGAATCTGAGCGGGATAGAGACTTTGATGAAGAGGTAGTAGAAGACCTGATGAGGAAGTTTATCGCATCCTATGGAGATTTAGCATCCGGTCTTAAGAAAGGGGAAAAACTGATGGTAGTATTTGAGACAGCAGAAAACAGCAATGGGCGCTTTTTCATAGATGAGGATAGGGACTCTTCTCCTGATAGGATTACAGCTGTCATCTCCAAGGAAGACTTGGACAGTTTTAGAAAAGGAGGGATGTCTGAAGATGATTTTCAGAAAAAGATTGAAGTAAATAGAACCAATACCTCCACCTCGAAAGGGCCCTTCGAATACAAAATGTTTGGTAATATCCTCAAAGATATTTTGGGAGAATCTGAAAAAGATAATTTCCATATAAATGTGGGACAATCAGATGAGCGGGTTATTCGGATTAACGGACTTGGAAGACAGCCCCGTGTATCCCACCAGATATTGGAAGGGTATGGCGTTACCTACAGCCTGAGATTTCCTTCTAACTCCATCATGAACGTCAGGACTAATAAAAGTGGGAAGGTTCGGAAAATCAGTAGGATGCAGATAGATTCTGAAGATGGAGATGGAGAGTATGAGGAAGCCCATGATAAGCACTTCATGGTGAACTACCAAAATGCTGTCAATCAGATCAAGAATGCCATGATAGAATATGGAAGAACCCTGAGAGAAATGAATGCTGAAGAGTTACTGGTAGTTAAGCTAGACTTAGGAGGCTGTTATAACTGCGAAGCACCAGCTGAAATACATCTACAGGTCAAAAAATCTGTCCTTGAACAGTATGACAGGAGAGACATAGACCTGGATGATGCTACCGCAAAAATAAAATTAACTGAAAGCGGAAAAGCCTCAGATGTGGATATACGACTACCCTTCTTCATAGACGTAGATGATTCTAATTTTAAGTTTGACTTTGACTGGGATTGGGAATAAGGAAAAGGAATTTGTTAGTTTGATGTTAGAAAAGAGGTGGCATTTTGCTGCCTTTTTTGTTGTTTCATTACTTGAATTAGCTGTGCTGTTTCTCCTAGCTCGGAGGGTTGGAAGCTATATGCTGAACCAGTGGCTTCAAGCGCAGAGAGGTGTAAGGGCCGCTAAAATAACAGCTCCCTTTTATGCCTATAATGAACCTACTGCTACAGTGGATGTAGGGTTTCACGGAAAATAAATTTGTCCCTACATGGGAATACTTATGTTACATATTCAGTAAATCCCGAGCTGCAAAAAAGAATAATCCTAAGCTTCATCTCTTTGTCCTACGCCCGTAAATACCGCCTACTTACCCAAACCATTACGCCCAGAAAGCTGCGTAACTTCTGGAACATTTATACCTCCTATTTCCAGGCAAAAAATAGTAGAGACCCTCGGCTAAAAGGAATGCCCATTAAGATAGGCATTGAGCCTACTACTGCCTGTAACCTGAGATGTCCGGCTTGTATTTCTGGCCTTAGGGCATTTAGTAGACCTACAGGCATGTTGGATATGGAGCTATTCAAGAAAATGATAGATGAGCTTTCTCCAGAACTGATCTATTTACTGATGTACTTCCAAGGAGAACCCTTTCTGAATAAAAACTTTCTCCCTATGGTGCGGTATGCACATGAAAAAAAGGTGTATGTAGCTACTAGCACTAATGGCCATTTTATTACCGCTGAGAAGGCCATAGAAGTAGTAAAAAGTGGATTGTCAGAGGTCATTTTCTCCATAGATGGTACTACCCAGGAAAGCTATGCCACCTACCGTATAGGGGGAAAACTGGAAAGAGTGATCCAGAGCATGAGGTATCTATTAGAGGCCCGTAAAAAATTGGGAAAGTTAAATCCCTTTGTTATCCTCCAGTTCATTGTCCTAAGACCTAATCAGCATCAGATAGAGGATGTGAGGATACTGGGGAGACAGCTAGGGGTAGACCATGTGGCTATTAAAACAGCCCAATTATATGATTTTGAAGAAGGGCACGAGTTAATCCCGGACCTCCCCAAGTTTAGTAGATATAAGAAGACGGCAGATGGGAAATATGCCATTAAAAATAAATTGGAGAATCAATGCTGGAAGATGTGGCAAGGCATGGAAATCACCTGGGATGGTAAGGTGCTGCCCTGCTGTTTTGATAAGGATGCTGAATATATCATGGGAGAATTTCCAGAAACATCCATCCGGGAAATCTGGCAATCAGAAACATACAAGGCCTTTAGAAGAAAACTACTGACCTCACGTTCACATATAGAGATGTGTCAAAACTGTTCTGAGGGTACAAAAGTATGGGCTTAACAATATTTTTTCTTTCCTAAAAGGATAGGTTTTACTAAGGATTTATATGAAATTGAATGCCTAAAATGACGTTCCAGTGAGTCAAGCGAAGAAATTTGGAACCCTGCCAGTTTTTCTAACCTCTATTTGTACCATACTAGGTGCTATTCTCTTTATCCGTTTTGGATGGGCAGTAGGTCATACCGGGCTACTAGGTACCCTTTCCATCATATTAATAGGTCACCTGGTAACCATCCCTACAGCCTTAGCGATAGCAGAAATAGCTACCAATCAGCGCGTAGAAGGCGGTGGGGCTTATTATATCATATCCAGGTCTTTTGGGATTAACATAGGAGGGGCTATCGGGATAGCCTTGTATTTCTCCCAAGCCATTAGCGTAGCTTTCTACGTGATAGCCTTTGCCCAATCTACTGGTCCCATCTTTGAATGGGTAGAGGCAGAGTTTGGGCTGACCATAAACCATATGGGCTTCCGGCTAGTCAGTATCCCCACTATGATGCTACTTGGATTACTTGTGATGACACGCGGGGCTAATTCTGGCATGAATTTGCTATATCTGGTTTCCTTCATCCTGTTTGTTTCCTTGGTAATGTTTTTTGCGGGTACTACTGACTACCAACCCGGTTCGTGGAGGTCTCTGCTATCAGATACCTTCAATCCCGCCAAGTATGCAGAAATGTTTCCTGAGGCCCCTAAGGAGGATTCTCAACCGGCCCCCTTTTTTATGGTGTTTACCATTATATTCCCAGCCTTTACAGGTATTATTGCCGGCCTGGGTCTTTCGGGGGACTTGAAAGATCCAGGCAGATCCATTCCGCTAGGAACCCTGGTAGCTACCGTGGCAGGTATGCTGATATACACAGCAGTAGCTATAAAAATGGCCTTCTCTCTCCCCCTGGAAAAGTTGGCTAATAAAGAGTTACTG
>JBCCLI010000178.1:0-12441 GCA_039026975.1 Bacteroidota bacterium
AATAATCCCTTCAGAGACCCTGACAGAAGCCCAGTAAGGAGGATTTCCTGTTCCATCAACTACCTGAACTTGTGTAAATACCAGATCAGGTGGTGAGGGGGACTGGCAAGCCCCTACCAGAAGGATCAGACTTCCTACTCCTTTACAGAAAAAGATGCTCCTTCTTTTCATCCTACTGCTTTTCCAGATAAATATTCTTCACTCTATCTGCCCCCATGTTCAGGCCACGGATATCCGCTCCTACCTTATCCACTTCCAGTGTAATCCAGTTTTGGATAAGCATATCTCCTGATGGACGGGTAAGAATAGGGGAAACATTGAGCCTAGGAGCGTGAAACTGATACACATCTTTTTCCCTGCTGATGGTGTAGTAGGCATCTAGTTCTTCGGAATAATAAGTTCCTTCAAGACCTGCCATAAATGGAGCAGGTATTTCTACCTTTTCTTCCGGCTCAGGCTGGGGACTTGAGAAAGATTCTCTAGGAGCCAGCTTATCTACCAGGACTATATCTGCTACTTCCCAGGCAAGCCCTCCCGGCCACAGACTGCTCAGATTAGCAAAAATTATGATGCTAAGTTTCTCCTCAGGAAAGTGTAGGAAATAAGTTCTGTAGCCTACCCAAGATCCTCCGTGGGAAAACGTAAGTAGGCCCCTGTATCTATCTACATCTATCCCTGATGCATAGGTAAGGGTATCTCCATTATTTAATATCCCTCGGGTAACCATAGCTTTATATAGTTTCTCTCCTCCAACCTTGTGATGATCGTAATTTTCTCCCCACTTTGAATAGTCTCCTACGGTGGTAAATATTCCTCCATCTCCTATCATATCCAGGGTAGTGACAGCTACTTCGTATCCTTCTTTTGTAGGAGAATATCCCATCGCTCTATCAGGTACTACCTCCTTATGATTATTGTGGTAGTGGGTATGGGTCATACCAAGCGGCTGGAAAATATTTTCTTCTGCAAAGGCACGCAAATTTTGACCTGACACCTGGCCCACAATCTGCCCTAAGAGAAAGTACCCTGAATTACAATACAGAAATTCTTCACCCGGGGGGAAGTTCAGTGCCTTCTGCCTAAAAATCATCTGTAGGAGCTCCTCATCAGAATAGTGATCATCATCTGAAAAGCCAGCCAAATAAAAGAGATTTACATAATCTCTAAGGCCGCTCGTATGGTGAATCATATGACGGATGGTGATGGTATACCCATAGTCAGGTAGGTCAGGAAAATACTTTCTAATGTCATCATCCAAAGAAAGCTTCCCTTCCTGCGCCAGCAGGTGTATGCAAGCAGCTGTAACCTGTTTGGAAACGGAAGCTATCCGAAAGACGGAGGAAGGAGATAGGGGAATTTCATAATCCAGATTGGCCATACCGTATCCTTTCTGATAGGTGATCTCTCCATCCCGGATAATGGCTAACGCACAGCCAGGCTCATCCTTTGCTATCCGCTCAGTGAAAAGCGCATCTACTTCTGGATAGGATGTCTGAGAGGATTTAGGGTTTTTACAGGAAGCTAGCAGCCAAAATATAAAGGCTATGAGAAAGATGTGGGGATATTTCATACTGATAGGATTGGATTCTCAAGGTAAGAGATAAATCTGATGTAACATGAAAAAAGCTCCACAGACATATGTCTATGGAGCCTTGCGTTCATCTCTGTCGTCGGTGAATTAAGATTTTCCGTTCAGCACTATCTGCAACTTATCTGCAGAAGAAACTTCTTTCATAAATTCTCGATACGCCTCATAGCTCTTAGCCGGTAGTTCTATTTTCTCCATTTTTAACTTCCTTGTATACACCAGGGTAGACAGGTCTTTCATTTGGATATTAGCTTCATATTCTCCAAATACTGTCTCAATCTTAACCGGCATTTCAGGCATACTTTCAATGCTGTACCCTTCCGGTAAATGATAAGTTAGGGTGTCTGTATCCAGGTATGGGTACTCCAAAGAAATGGGCTGGGTACGGTTTTCCATCTTCTCTGGAACATTAGGTCTGGGATTTAAGATATTAGGTGCCAGGAAGAGTCTACTCCCAGTAGCAGCGGCCCATTTACGCGCAAACACTTCATAGGTTAACTCATAAGTAGGTAGACGTTCTCCTTTCACTTCCGTGAGTGCATAGGTATCCAGATCAAATGAAGGGATCATAATTCCAGCTTTAATCCACTTCTCCATATCTCGCTCATTCAACCTACTGGTATAGCCACGTATGTCATCTTGCTGGTAGCCCGTAAAGCGTGTGCTTACCTCAGCCTCTGCTGTTCCATCTACATTCAGCACTATCTCAGCTTTCCTGTTTTGTAGATTATCTGTTGGATAGGCTACAGGCGTTTTTACGATCTTACTTCCTCCATCCTTGTACAGTAGTGCATGCCTATCCTGGGTAAACCGACCTAAGTAACCCGCCGGATTATCTGTAGAGGTACATTCCACCCAAATGGTATCCCCTTCTTCTACTACGGCCAGGATGACATGATTAAATTGGTCAGCTACAAAATCTGTACGTATGTCTTTTGCCTTTCTCCCTGCTTTCACCAGCACTGGATAAGAAGTGATATCTACCTCTTTTAACATGGCATGTAGATAGTTAGTGAGTGCCTTACAATCCCCATACCCATTAGCAAATACATACTTAGGTTCAAAAGTTTGCCAACCCCCAATGCCTAGCTGCACACTTACGTAGCGGGTATTTTCCTGCATATACTGGTACAGAATATCTACTTTTTCTGCCATACTGGACGCTTCCTTAGTCATTTCTTGAACCTGCACTTTTAACTCATCAGGAAGGGTTTGTCTATCCTTATTTAGGTTATATGAAAACTGCCCAAACTCTTCCCAGGTTGAGGAAGCGCCTTCATAGCCTCCCCAGACCAACTTCTCAGGATTAGTTAGCACCATGGGCGGATAGGTACCGGGGCTCAAATACTCCTTCTTAATGGATGGAATTCCTTTCAGAGACCATTTATATACCACTTCCCCATCAGCCTCTATCACCTTGGGATCAGGCGCGCCATTAAATAGCTTATATCTCCACTTAACCTCTTTTGGGGACTTAATGGAAAAAAAAGACTCTTGGACTGAGGCATTGGTCGATTGCTGAAAAATCCAGTTGGGTAAGTAAAGAGAACCTTTATACACCCTGGTGTAGGAGTAGGAAACCGTATAGGGATATTTACTATCCCGCATTTCAGCATACTTAGCTCTACTATCTCCTACCCCGAAGCTGGTAGTGCTCACATCCTTTATGTCTTTCCCTTTCAGCTTTCGGATAATCTTACCGGAAGCGTCATATAAGATTCCCTGGATATCTGTAATCTTAGAGAATTCAGAGTCATAATGGGCTACGACTTTATTATATCCTTCTCCAGATCTATTTAGAATGGTTACTGCCTGAGTGATGGTTATGATACCTTTCTCTTTATTGAGAATTTCTACATTTCCCGTATGAAGCCTAATGACCGCATTCGCATTCTCAAGTAATTCTTCAGGAATATTTCTTACATCAAATAAGGAAGGGATAGGGGTGGCATACCCTTGTACTAAGAGCATTATGAGGGATAAGCACCCTAAACCTGTTCGTACGTTTCCAAGATGTATTCTCATGATTTTTTCTTTAATACCCATTGTTCAGCCTGTTTCGCAATCATTTTGTCAAATAGCTCTCTCAAATAGAAATATCCCTTAGGAATAAATAAGGTCTCCCGTATGCTAATGCTTGAGCGCATTTGTATTTTCCCATCTTCTTCTCCTACTACATATTCAAAGGAAGCTACATTTTCAGGGAGTTTAAAGCGCTGACTTTCCGGCAAGCTCTCTACCTCATACCCATCAGGGATAATCATGGTAAAGGAATAATTCTCCTGAAACGTGTGTCCAAAGTCTACTGGATAAAAACGCTCTTTAGCCTGGAAAGGATTTTCTTCTATGTTAAATCCGAACATGGGATCTATGTAGATCATATCTCCACTGGTTCTTACATACTCATTTTCCTTTACCTGATATTTCCAGCTCACTGCTTCATCCAGGGAAGCAGGATTATCTACTGTAAATATTTCGCCTTCCTCATTTTCTACCATAGAAGCGGAGAGACCCTGGGCAAACTTATCCTCTCCTTTAGTTAGGAGTTCTTTTCTTACATCCAGGGCATAGTACCCCTTATTAAATCCATTAAATCCTGCTGTGAAGCCCTCTTCTTCAAAAGATCCTACCACACTTACGCTTTGTAAAGCTGGATACTTAGTGGGGATTTTCACCCATTTTGGATTTTCTTTGTTAAGCAACCAACCCATATGGTGTAGATCTTCAAATGCTAGCAGGTTATACGGCCTGAGTGGATCTGTAGCATCAAGTATGTATGTTTCTCCTTCTATCACTACGTGGGCGAGTATCTGATTAAAGGCAGTTACAAGCGGATAGTCTTTAATGGGTTTTAGCCTGTCTCTGGTACTTATTAACAAGGGGTCAACACGCAAGCCTGCCTCTTTCAACAGGTGTATGAGAATCATATTAATCTCAGCACTTGTACCTTTTCCTTCTTCATATGCCTTGTCTGTTCTTCGAAAACACAGATATTGGTGTTCTCCGTCCCATTTCATCTTATCCTTTACATGATTATAGATGCTAATCATCTTTTCTTTTTCATCAGAAAGGGCAGATAGCTTTAACCAGAACAATGGATCTACCTTTACCTTTTGGTTTATTCTCTCACCTAAACTATGATTGGTGAGTAGCTTCTGCGTGAAGGAAGGCCAGTCATCCAGCACCCGCTTGTAACTTCCTCCTCTATGATACCCCCTCATTTGCAACCGGATTTGCGTCCGATAATTAATGAGGCTGGAGGCATATGGTTCCTCCTTAATCCCAGGGATGTTACCTACTTTCCAATTATTATTCTCTAACGCTTGGAAGTTTTCCGTGTTAGACCCTAAGACCACATAGGTATAATCATAATTAGGTGGTAAAAACACTTTGTAATCACTCAGGAGGGTAGGAATATCCGTTTGGAAATACCAGGGCGTCAGGGTAAACAAGTTTTGCTCTACTCTGGCATATTCATATTCTATGATGGAGCCCACTCTCACGTTAGGCAGAGAGAACGTAACTTTAGAATATTCATCATCTAGCTTTTCTCTGAATATTTCTTTCTTTTTCAGCACATTGGTTTCCATTCTACCTCCCACCAGGTTATAGGTCCGTCCTTTCACCTGGACTATGTTTTCCTCGCCGTCTTCATGATAGTAGTATAATTCTACATCCCCTCTATCAATTTCGGTTTCAGCAAGAATCTGGATACGAATCTTCCTATGGGTCCTCCCTAACCATTTATTTCCTCCATCCACAGTGGTAAAGGTTCCTACATCCGATAGTACGATAGCTTCTGCATCAGGAAACTGGGAATGGGTAGTGAAAGAAAGCTGTTGAGGGTTAAACTTAGGGGTTCTGTCCTCTGCTGATTGACCGTGAAGGAGAGGAGGCCCCTGAAGAAATAATAAGAGGGTTATTAGCAGCCAAAGCCGGGCCCTTAATAGGGCCCGATTTTCACACTTATTCCTTTTTTTCATAGACTATATCAGGTCTTTCTTTTTAGGACTATTTGCTCTGCATGTTTTTTTACTACATAATCATAGAAACCCTTGATTCCAGCATACTCCTCGGGAAGGAAGAGGGTCTTATCAATTTTAAAAATAGCTTGTAGCTGAATAACCTTTCCCATATTGGCAGCTTGATACATGAATGAAGCAGACTTATCAGGGGTAACTACTTTGGTAGGTTTAGGTAGCTCAGCCACTTCATACCCTTCTGGTATATTTAGGACTAAGGTGTATGATTCTTCTATGGGTGCAGCTATGTCCACAGGATACAGCCTTTTCTCCAGCTTGAAGGGGTTTTCCTCTATTCCCTCATTCATCATGGGCTGAATGTAAATAAAGTCACCTGCTTTGTTAATAAAATCTGAAGTAAGGATTTCTCCTCCAGAGACAAAGCCTTTCTCAGAAGAATATTCCTTCACCCATGCAGTATCTACTTCCATTTCTGAAAACTCATCTTTCATGTAGGCTTTAATAAAATCGGAATTGTCTTCCTTTTTATCACTGTATAATACTCTACAACGTGTCCCGGTATAACCTCTATCATGAGAGCGAAAATCAAGTTTGAGCTGATCTCCTTCTATAGAAGCCATTACTATCCCTTTGTGGTTATAGTTAGCCAATGGCTTTATATCTATCCACTCAGAACTTTCATTTGTTACCAGTAGTCCGTACCTATTCAGATCACTTACAGGTAGTATACCAAAATCCAACCACCTACTTACTGCATCCAAGGTAGCCCAGCCCTCTCCCACTTTTACCATGGTAATGACATGGTTAAACTGGCTAAGAATAGGATATCCCTTCCTTAGTATACCATGTCCCCTGGTACTTATTAATACTGGGTAGGCTTCTAGTCCAGCAGCATTTAGCATACCGGTTAAAATGAGATTCATTTCTCCACTATTTCCTTCTTTATTTTTAAATACCTCCCCTATGGTACTAGATAAGTAAATGCCATATTTTTCATTCCAGAGAATATTACTCCTTAGAGAGTTGAAAACTATGGCAGCTTTTTCAATATCACTTTTGTCAGCCAGGTCAAGTTCCTTCAACTGATTTTTATATGTTCCAAGAGGTTTTACCACTCTACCGAAAGCCTCAGAGTTAGATAATTCTTCCGCTAATTTTTCCCAGCTAGACGTAACTGACTCTATAGGGCTATTAGGGAACATAATGGTCTGAAGTTGGAAGGCAATACTACTCAGGTAGTCTTTAGGCGTAGTGGAGTATTTCTCCGATATAAAAGCGGGAACATCTTTCATGATGTATGAGACCTCGTTTCCTTGCACCTGGGTATTTGATGAGGAAGTGGTATGTGAGGTTACATATGTACCAGAGTGTCTTGTGATAGTAGATCTACTCACGTTTTCAGAGTAGGTTTTATCAATTTTATCAGTTAGCCCTAAATACCCCATAGAGGAGGCTCTATAGTTAAACCAGTCTGGAATTTTAGTCTTGTACTCACTATACATAACAGGAATAGATTCCTGAAAATACCACCGATCAATGTTATAGATAAATTCCGAATTCATGGTGTAGGAAATCTCCACTACAGATCCGACCGTTACCTGAGGCATAGAAAATTTGACCTGCTTATAGTTGCCATCCAGATCTTCTCGATATATATCTTTCTTTTCTAATGGAATCTTGGTGACTTTCCCATTCTCATCTTCTACATGGGTAATCCCCTTAATTTTAAATACTGATTCTTTCCCTTTCTCAGCATAATAAGGGATCTCAAAGTCTCCGTAAGAAAAACCAGCTTCAGAGAGTATTTTTACTCGTCTATGAAAGGTGTACTCTACAATCCACTTTGAACCGCTAACAGGTATAAATGCCTGACCATAATCATAAGCTACCACAGCTTCTGCATCCGGATCGGCTTCATAGGTTTTCATTTTGACCAGGTCATCATCAACCTTGCCAAATTTTGTAGAGGAAGGTTGGGAAAATGCAGGAGACAGCATGATTCCCATTAACAGGATACTTACTCCTAATAAACTAGATTTGTGCATGTGAAGATTAAGTAATGGATTTAAAACTAATCCTATTCGAAATAAATGCTTTGTACAAGTGAATAGTACAACTAGAAAGAACGTAACCGGGGGATACTATGTATTGTTAGGGGATAACTAATATAAAATCTACATATGAAGCTACAAACAATATATACTGTAATGCCTTTATTTAACTATAAATGGTAATTTAGCAGACATCAATAGCTAAACTAAATCTACATTGGAATTTTCTATCCTTAAACTTCTTGAGATAATCGGTCTTATTTCAGGTATTCTATATGTAATCCTCGCCTCAAGAGAGAATATTTGGTGTTGGCCAGTAGGTATTTTGGGGTCTATTGCTACCATGATAGTTACCTATCAGAGTAAGTTGTATTTAGACGCGGGACTGTTTGTGTATTATATACTCATAGGATTTTATGGTTGGTACCTATGGAGTGGAAGAAATAAGACTCAAAAAATTTTAACTATTAGTCAAATTTCTGTCACATTACTAGTCATGTTGGTCATCCTGGGAGTCATTTTCACTACAGGCCTTGGTCAGTTACTCGCTTTATACACTGATGCTTCCATCCCCTATTGGGATGCTTTTACTACTGGGTTTAGTCTGGTAGCCACCTATATGCAAGCCAAAAAGTTTCTGGAAAACTGGATTCTCTGGATTATCGTGGATGCTATTTACATAGGGGTCTACTTCTATAAAGACCTTCAATATTTAGCTATTCTTTCCATTTTCTACACAGTCCTAGCTGTATATGGATTCATTAACTGGAGAAAGGTCTACTTAAAAGCAACTACATGAAGCTGAAGAGAATAGCCATCGTAGGTCCAGAGTCTACGGGAAAAACATGGCTATCTGGTGAGCTTGCCAAGTATTACCATACTGTATGGGTAGAAGAATTTGCCAGAGAATACCTAAGTCAGCTGGGAAGACCCTATATTCAGGATGACCTGCTAATGATAGCTAAAGGCCAACTTAGGCTAGAAAGAGAAATGGAAAAGGAGGCTAAGCAGTTTCTATTTTGTGACACGGATCTACTAGTGGTTCATATCTGGAGCGAAGTGGTATTTGGGCAGACGGACCCTAAGATCCTAAGCCTGATGAATCTCTCTTCCTATGATCTTCACCTGCTTACAGACATAGATTTACCATGGGAAGAAGATCCTCTCAGAGAGCACCCTTACAGAAGAAAAGAGCTATTTGATAAATACCAGCAGTTCCTTATCGAGGCTAATGTTCCTTTTGAGCCTATTAGGGGAAAAGGCACTAAGAGGATAGAATCTGCCTTAGCTGCCCTCAGGAAGCATTCTCTGGTCTCAGCTTGATTCTCAAATATTTTCCCTCTTACTTTGTCCTTGTATGAAGTAAGACCAGGGGTGCCCATAATTAATTTACGGGCTGAGATCATACCCTTAGAACCTGATCCCGGTAATGCGGGCGAAGGGACGTCAGCATGGCTAATAGGTCATCCCCTGGCCTATGTATGACCCATAATTTTTTTAACCCATGAGAAACATGATGATGCTCCTGGTATGGAGCTTGGTTCCACTGGCAAGCTGGGCACAGTTTACCGTGAGTGGAAAGGTAGTCACCAAACAGGATGAACTACCTATTACAAATGCAGAAATCGCATTAGTGGAAGCCGGGAAGCTGGTATTCGCTAATCAGGCAGGTGTGTTTGAAGTGCAGGACATCCCTGAGGGTGTATACACCGTACAGGTCAAGGCACTTGATTACCTCACTTTCGTGAGAAAGGTCAAAATAGTAGCTAATACGGACTTGACCTTTAAACTCATCCCAACCATTGGACTCTCTGAAGAAGTACTCATTACGGCTACCAGAGCTTCCGAAAAGACAGCCACTACCTATTCTGAGATGGATAAGGAGGCCATAGACAAGGTAAACTATGGTCAAGACCTTCCATTCATTCTGAGTCAGCTACCAGGAACAGTGGTGACCTCAGATGCAGGAGCAGGCATAGGCTATACGGGTATACGTATACGAGGTAGTGATCCTACCAGAACCAATGTCACCATCAACGGAATACCCCTTAATGATGCAGAATCCCATGGGGTATTCTGGGTAAACCTGCCTGATTTTGCCTCTTCTGTAGATAACATTCAGGTTCAGCGTGGAGTAGGAACCTCTACTAACGGAGCCGCTGCCTTTGGAGCGACTATCAATCTACAGACTAACACCATATCCTATGAGCCCTATGCTACTTCTGATAATACCTACGGCTCTTTCAATACCTGGAAGAATACCCTGAGAGTGGGAACCGGACTGATAGATGGTAAATTCTCAGTAGATGCCCGCCTTTCCAGAATCAATTCTGATGGATGGGTAGATAGAGCCAGTTCTAATCTACGCTCCTTCTTCATTTCTGGTAACTATTACGGGAAAAAGCAGCTTCTGAAGTTCAATGCTTTTACTGGAAGGGAAATCACCTACCAATCTTGGTATGGCGTACCAGAAGCCTTAATCAATGGCGGTCCTGGAGATCTAGACGCTTTCATAGACAGAAACTTTGTGGGAGCTGAGGACGCAGCTAATCTACGTTCTGCAGGTAGGCAGTATAACTTCTACACCTACGATAATGAGGTAGACAACTACCAGCAGAGACACTATCAGCTAATGTATGCTGCTCAGCCTACAGCTGCCTGGAACCTAAACCTGGCCCTGCACTATACTCAGGGGGAAGGATTCTTCGAGCAGTTCCGCATAGATGATGACCTGGCTGATTATGGACTTCCTAATGTGCAGGTGGGTAATGAAACTGTAACCGCTAGCGACTTGATCAGAAGGAGATGGCTGGATAATGACTTCTATGGTGCCATCTATTCTGCCCAATACCAGCCTACGGAGAATTTCCAACTTACGCTGGGAGGTGGATTTAACAGGTATGATGGAGACCATTTTGGAGAAATTGTCTGGGCTAGATTTGCCAGCACCTCTGAAATCAGGGATAGGTACTATGATAATAGAGGCCTGAAGGACGATTTCAACACGTATCTAAAAGGAACAGCTGAGATTGCCAATGGACTAATCGCCTATGCCGACCTACAAGTCAGAACCATCAATTACGAGCTAGGCAATGCAGATCTGAATGGACCTGGTAATGACAATGATCAAGCCCCAGTAGAAGGGGATTTTGACTATAGTTTCTTCAATCCCAAGTTTGGTCTAACCTACCAGCTCAGTACCAATCAGAACATTTATGCCTCCTATAGCATCTCCAACAGGGAGCCTGTCAGAAGTGACTTGATAGATGCACCTGATGGAAGAACCCCTGAACATGAAACACTCTATGACCTGGAAGCTGGCTATAGACTACAAAATGACAAGTTCCAATTCCAGGCTACCTACTACTGGATGGACTACAACAACCAGCTGGTACTTACCGGTGAACTCAATGATGTAGGAGCTAATGTCCGTCAAAATGTCTCTGACAGTTATAGAACCGGACTGGAGTTATCTGCGGCATGGTTGCCCACGCCTAAGTTGAGAATAGCGGGTAATCTGGCTTATAGTGTAAACAAAATTAAGGTAGCTGAAGAGATCTTTAGCGACTTTGATAATGGTGGCCTGGTGATCAACAGATTTGAGGATTCAGATATTTCTTTCTCTCCTGATTGGGTAGGAGGCTATACGGTTAGCTATGCACCTATAAGAGGGCTGGAAATATCAGCCATAGGGAAATATGTAGGCGATCAGTTCCTGGACAATACATCCAACGAAAGTCGTAAACTGGATGCCTTCTATAACCAGGATGTGAACATCATTTATACCATCAAACCTTCATGGGCTAAAGAGATCCAGCTAGGGCTGTTGTTGAAGAACGTATTTGATGCGGAGTTTGAGCCTAACGGATATACCTTCAGCTATAAGGCAGGAGGACAGGTGATCACGGAAAACTTCTTCTATCCCCAGGCAGGCACTTATGCCCTGGGTAGATTGTCGATTACGTTGTAATAACTCCCTTTGCGACTTCGCGGCTTTGTGTGGAATCATTTCACGCGAAGTCGCAAAGGCGCAAAGGCGCAAAGAATTATTAGCGTCAGGTATTTCCTTGATGCTATTTATATCTTTTCCCCATGCCTACCTACGTCCCTTTTCTGGAACTAGATAAGCTTTCTCCCAAGTTGGTAGTGGACAGCTACCATCCGGAAGCCTTTAACCTTTCTCATTGGCGGGGAGCCAATATTCATTCTCACCTTCAGGATGATACCAGCACGGGCATAGTACTAAATGCCATCAAGCAGAATATTCCTGAGCTTTCGTATCCATATGTCAGTAACAATCACTGGGACGTGGACGGCTTCATGGGGATTTGGAGTCTGCTCAATCCAGAACTGGCCATGGAGTATGAGGAGGTGATCCGGGCAATGGCTCTATTGGGAGATTTTAGAGAATGGAACCCAGAAAATAGCTACGCAGATACAGTTCTAAAGCTGGTCTGTTGGCTAAATACAGTGGAGAAAAAAGAATTCTATAAACCTTTTGGTGCGGACCAAAATGAGCTGGTTGGGAGTATAGAGAAGTTCGACTACTTCCTTCCAGTATTCGGAGAAGTGCTACAAGCCCCAGATGAGTTCAGAATAGACTGGGAAAGGGAGTATGAAGAAGTGAAGACACAGCTTCCCTTACAACAACAGGAACTCATTTCAGATATCCGACTGGCTGTGGTTAACGCTTCCTCTCCCCTACACTACTATGCCCTCTTTACTAGAAGTGGTCAGGCAGACATGGTCTTAATGATGTATCCAGAGAATAAGTATGAGCTAGAGTATAAATACACAACATGGGTAGATACACCCCTGA
>JBCCLI010000179.1:0-12392 GCA_039026975.1 Bacteroidota bacterium
GGATTCTGACTATTTGAGCTGCCTCCATCTCCAAAGTCCCATGTCCAGCTATTTAGGACAAAGGGGGAGGTAGTTTCATCATTAAAAGAGATAGTCTGCGGTGCACATCCCAAGGAATCAGAAGCGCCAAAGGCCACCGTAGGTAATTCCCAAGCGGTAAGATCTACTTCTGTAGAGTCATAACATCCATTAGCATCCGTCACAATCAACCTAGCCGTGTATACGCCATGATCTGTGTATAGCTTGGAAGGATTCTGTACGGTAGCGGTACTACCGTCCCCAAACTTCCATTGCCAGGCTACCACGGCAGCGCTATTACCCACTGAAGCATCTGTGAAGGCTACATTTAGCGGGGTACAACCTTCTGTAACGGATGGAGTGAATACTGGCGTAGGAGCCTGAAAAATATCAATTATATTGGTTTTTACCTCAGTTCGGCTACATCCCAGCACATTGGTAACTGTTAGGGATACGGTATAGGTTCCCTGTGCAGCGTATAAATGGATAGGATTCTGTTGGGTAGAGGTATTCCCATCCCCAAAGTCCCATAGCCAAGCAGCTAAGGTAGTATCAGGAGTAGAAGCATCAGTAAATCTCACCTCTGTCCCTGGACAAGTCTGATTAATATTCAGACTGAAGTCTGTTAATGGACGAGAGAGCCTAATCAGGCCGGGCTTCAACAGGCTATGCTGACAGCCATTAACATCTGTTATGGTAAGGCTTACATCATACACCCCATCATTCAGGTAAGTATGTGTCGGGAATGGAGAGGTAGAGGTATTCCCATCTCCAAAGTCCCACAGCCAGGCATTTACGGGTACCGGACCTGTAGATACATCTCTAAATGAAGTGGTAAAGGGTGCACAGCCTATAGAATCACTCACCTCAAACAGGGTAATCGGATTGTCAAATACCGTAATGTCCTGAGTGATGGTATCTGGACAACCATTATTATCCCTGGCTATCAACTGAACTGAATAAGTACCAGGAGTAGGATAAAGATGAGAAGGATTAGACAGAGTGCTGCCCGTTCCGTCTCCAAAATCCCACTCATAAGCCACTACTATCCCTGAATTACCAGTGCTGGTATTAGCAAAATTGACCGTAAGCGGGCTACATCCATTAGGAGATGAAGGGGTGAAGCCAGCCGTAGGAGGCGCCCACACAGAAACTGCACTTGTTCTAGTAACTGTAGCGGAACAATTCAGCAGATTGGTTACGGTTAGGCTCACATCAAAGTCTCCAGAAGAGGTATATAGATGTGTAGGGTTCTGAGCTGTGGAGGTATTCCCATCCCCAAAGTCCCAGAGCCAGCCTATCAGGGTAGTATCTGGGATGCTATTATCTGTAAACTGTACCTGCACACCTGGACAGATAGCATTCACATCTACTGTAAAGTCAGGAGTAGGTCTTCTTAAGTTGATATAATCATCTTTTCTCACTGAATCTGTACAGCCGTTCACGTCTGTAATAAGTAAGCTGACCCCATATACTCCATCAGCCGTATAGGTGTAGGTAGGGTTAGTGGCATTAGATGTTCCACCATCTCCGAAATCCCAGTTCCAGCTGGCTATGGGGGCCGGCCCTGTAGACTGATCTACAAAAGTGATGGCTTCAGGCGCACATCCTATGCGATCCAGCGCATTGAACTCCGCAGCAGGAAGCCCATACACATTGATAGTTACTTGAGAACTGAGCTGACACCCACTTCCATCAGTAGTAGTTAGGATAGCCGTATAGGTGCCAGGCGTGGTATACGTATTAGATGGATTCTGAGCTATGGACGTATTCCCATCTCCGAAGTCCCAGTTCCACGTGAGAATAGGTTGATCCCCTGCTACAGAAGCATCTGTAAAGTCTACTTCAAAGGGAATGCAGCCTGCCGTAGCAGAAGTCGTAAACTGCGTATTAGTAGGCGTAACTACTGTGATGGTATCTACCTTAAACTCTGTATCACTACAGCCCAATATATTGGTTACAGTAAGAGAAACTGTATAGGTTCCCGGACTGGTATAGCTGTAAGTAGGACTCTGTAGAGAAGAAGTATTCCCGTCTCCGAAGTCCCATAGATAGCTTTGAATAGTGGTATCCGGAATGGTTTGATCTGTAAACTGAATAGATTCTCCAGGACATACCTCATCATCATCCAAAGTGAAGTCAGCTATAGGATGTGAGAGACGGATAAACTGATTTTTTACCCTGGTCCCTGCACAGCCATTTGCGTCAGTTACGGTTAGGCTGACATTATAATTACCATCGGCTATGTAATTGTGGGTAGGATTAGTGACTGTGGCTGTTCCTCCATCCCCGAATGTCCAGAACCAGTTATTGATAGCTGCCGGACCTGTACTCAGGTCGGTAAAGGTAATATTCGCACTGGAACAACCTACTCCCTGGCTGGCATCAAAGTCTGCCACGGGAAGCGCATAAGCCTCCACAGTTTGGGTGGCGCCAGTAGCACATCCATTTGCATCTGTAGCCGTGAGGGTTACTGTGTATATACCCGGCGTGGTATATACGTATCCAGGATTCTGCAGTAGAGATCCATCTCCATTTCCAAAGTCCCAGAGCCAGTTAACTATGGCAGCATCTCCTGCCACAGCTGTTTGCGTAAAGTTGATCCCAAAAGGTACACAATCAGCATTATCTGAAACGGTAAAGCTGGTGGTAGGAGGATTCAGCACCTCAATGGCATTCGTGATCACTTGGGTATCCGCACATCCCAATACGTTAGTAACCGTTAGGCTCACTGTATAAAATCCAGGTGTGGCATAAGCATGAGAAGGATTTTGTCCGGCAGAAGTATTCCCATCTCCAAAATCCCATAACCAGATAGCTATGGTCGTATCCGGAATACTCTGGTCTGTGAAGGTTACTCCTATAGGTTCATTAGGACACACCTGAGCTACGTTAAAACTAAAGTCCGCCTGAGGGTGTGATAACCTAATGAATTGATCCTTTCTGATAGAATCCTGGCATCCATTCACATCCGTCACCAGCAGCCTTACATCATACGCCCCATCTACTGCGTAAGTATGGCTTGGATTAGTGACGGCAGCAGCGCCTCCATCTCCAAAAGTCCAATCCCAACTACCTATATTAGCTGGGCCGGTAGATAAATCAGTGAAGGTAATTAGCTGAGGAGAACATCCTACCTGAGAGGAGGAAGTAAATTCTGCAGTAGGTAATCCCAGTACCTCTATTTCCAGGGTGTCGCTACTATAGCAGCCATTAGCATCTGTCGTAGTGAGAACTACTTCATAGTTGCCTGCTGCTGTAAACTGGTAAGCAGGGCTTTGTAGCAAAGACACATCACCCGTCCCAAAGTCCCAGGACCAATTCACGATAGCGGCATCTCCATCAGTAGAGGTATCTGTAAAGCTTACGTCCAGTGGCATACAACCTGAGGTAGTAGAGGCAGCAAATCCGGTGTTAGGAGGATTTCTTACTTCTATCAAACTACTTTTGGTCTCTGTATCAGAACAGTTCAGGATATTGGTAACCGTTAAGGACACGCTGTATGTCCCCGGTGCATCATAAGAATGTGATGGGTTTTGTATGGCAGAGGTAGTTCCATCCCCAAAGTCCCACAGCCAGGATTGTAGCGTAGTATCTGGTACAGAGGTATCTGTAAAACTCACCCCAATAGGCACATCCGGACATACTTCCGTAGCATCCAGGCTAAAGTCAGCTTCTGGACGATCTAACCGGATATAATTAGGCTTAGTAAGAGAATCTGTACAGCCATTCTGATCAGTTACCACCAGCCTAACGTCATACAGGCCATCAGCCGAATACGTGTAGGAAGGGAACTGGGCAGTAGAGGTTCCCCCGTCTCCAAAGTCCCAAGTCCAGCTGATAGTGGTATAGGGACTGGTAGTAATATCAGAGAAGTTGATGGCGACAGGTGCACAAGAAGCCGTTCTATCTGCTACGAAATCTACAGACGGCGTTTCCAGCACTGTAACCGTATTCTGGAAGCTACTGGTACATCCATTAGCATCAGTTGTGATGAGGGTTATGGTGTATGTTCCAGGAGTAGTGAATAAGTAGGTAGGATTTTGAACTGGAGAGGTACCGCCATCTCCAAAATCCCAGTTCCACCCCACTACGGGTGAATCTCCATCTATACTATTATCCGTAAAGTCTACACTTAAGGGCGCACATCCTAAAGCAGTAGACCTGCTAAAGGCCGTAGTCGCAGCTGTAAACACACTCACTAGTCCTGCCTGTGTCAGGGTATCAGAACAGCCTGACTGATCAAATACTATCAGTCTGACATCATATAAGCCCGGCATAGCATATGTGTGAGTAGGATTCTGGTTGGTAGCTGTATTCCCATCTCCGAAGTCCCACTCCCAGCCCACTATATTGGTAATACCGGTAGAAATATCTGTAAAGTTGAGGGGAGAGCCTGGACAACTTGTGGTACTGCTAATGTTAAAACTAGCGGTGGGATGATCTAAATGTATATAATTATTTCTGATCAAGGAGTCAGTACAACCATTTACATCAGAAACCACCAACTTTACTGTGTACAAGCCATCATTCAGGTAAGTATAAGTAGGATTCTGTACACTTCCTGTTCCTCCATCCCCAAAGGTCCATGACCAGTTATTAAGCGGGTTAGGGCCTGTGCTCATATCTACAAAGTCGATATTAGCTACAGCACACCCTATGGTATCCAGCGCCCTAAAGTCCGCATTAGGAATGTCATTTACTGTAATGTTTTGATAGGCGGTATCTCTACATCCATTCTGGTCTACTACCACCAAACTGGACTGATAGGTACCTGGAATGGTATACAGGTAAGAGGTGGTAGGAGTAGTAGCATTTATTCCATTCCCATAATCCCACAGATAGGAAGTAATAGTAGCATCTCCATCTACGCTGGTAGTAGAAAAGGCTACTGAAGAAGGTGCACATATGGCTGTATCCGAAACAGTGAAACTAGCTGAGGGCCTAACATAAGTTCTCACATGATCCGGCAATACCATGGTATCTGCACACCCAAAAACATTGGTGATGATGAGGGTAACATCAAAACTCCCTTCATCATAGTAAGTGTGAACCGGATTTTGAGCAGTGGAGGTAGCTCCATCTCCAAAGTCCCATAACCAGGTAATGGTAGTATCAGGCACAGACAGATCCGTAAACTGAACCGACTGAGGTGGACAAGTAGAGCCAGCAGTAGAGGAAAAATTAGCTATCGGATGGCTCAGTTTTACATAATTAGGTTTGGTTCTGGTGAACGTACAACCGTTGGCATCTGTTACGGTAAGAGAAACTGTATATAAGCCGTCATTAGCGTAAGCATGTGTAGGATTCTGAGCAGTAGAGGTGGCTCCCCCATCTCCAAAATCCCAAAACCAGCTAAGTGCAGGTGCAGGCCCAGTGGTCAAATCCGTAAAGAGGACATCCTTAGGGGCACATCCCAGTCTATTAGCTGAGAAGTCAGTAGCGGGTAGGGCATTTACAGTAATTATCCTACTTACGGTACCTGTACAACCTTCATCATCAGTAACTGTCAGAGTAGCTGTATACACTCCGGCTGAATCATACATATGGGGAGGGATCACCTGTCCATTAGCCGTATCTCCATCTCCGAAATCCCAATGCCAGTCTACTAAGGGGAAACTTCCGGTAGCACTTTCTGAAAAGCTGACAGAGTAAGGCACACATCCGGCTGTAGGGGTGGCGGTAAAATTAGCTACAGGTGGTTGGGTTACGGTAATTACTACCGGCGTGATGGAGGATACTATACAGCCATCTACTGTGGTAGCTTCTAGGACCACGTCAAAGGTATCCGGGGAAGTGTAGGTATGTGTAGGATTCTGGGAGGTGGAAGTAGTTCCATCTCCGAAGTCCCAGAACCATGCAGTGACCGGCCTTTCAGAAATAGTCGTATTTTCAAAGTTGGCTATCTGCCCCAGGCAAATATCACTGTAATTGACATTGAAGGAGGGGATAGGTAGCGGCCTTATGATGATGCTATCTTCTGACGTAACAGCTACCTCACAGCCATTGGCATCCCTGACTAAGAGAACGGGCCTGGCCGTAGTATCCGTGATATAAGTGTGAGAAACCGTCTGGCCTATTCCTCCGGTTCCATCTCCAAAATCCCAGGTATACTGTACAATGCCAATACCATTACCGGTAAAGGTTACTTCCAAGGGATTACACCCTTCCTTAGGATTAAAGTCAATGGTGCCTGTAGGCCCACTGATCTGAATCATATCATCCAGTAGAAGGGTATCTCTACAGCCCTGGACAGTAGTTACTATTAATCTGACATCATAGTTTCCTGCTGTTCCATACACCTTGGAAGGATTTGGAAGGGTAGAGGTACTCCCATCCCCAAAATCCCATTGCCAGTCTATGACATCTGCACTGGACTGGTTAATGAAGTTCACCGTTAATGGCGGACAATCTGCAGAAGTAGTATCTGCTGTAAACATGGCAGAGGGCTGCCCTACAGAAATATAGTCTGCCTTGGCTATGACATCCGTACACCCATTACCGTCTGTTACGGTGAGAGAAACAGAGTATACGGCATTGGCAGGGAACTGCTTGATGGGATTAATAGCATTGGAGGTAGTTCCATCACTAAACTGCCAAAAATGGGTGAGTCCTGTACCTATGGCCTGGCTTTGGAACTGGACAAAGGCCCCTGGACATACTACCGTATCATTGCTGGTGAATTCTGCAAAGGGCCGACTTGCATCAATGATATCTGTATATGTAATAGTAGCTAAACATCCTTCTGAGTCCAGGACAGTTAGAGAAACTGAATACAAGCCAGAATCTGCATAGGTGTGGGAAGGATTTACCGCTGTAGAAGTGTTCCCATCTCCAAAGTCCCACAAGCGTCCTACGATAGACCTTCCTAAGGCAGCTACTGATAAATCTGTAAAGTTTACCGGAAAGGGGGCACAACCATCTGTACTGCTTACTGAAAAATCAGGCGTAGGTCCTACAACTTCTATATAATCTGTTCTGATAAGGGTATCTGAGCAGGTACCTACCGTAGCGATCAACCTCACGTCATACAACCCAGGATTATCATAGGTATGGGAGGGGCTCACATCTGTAGAGATATTACCATCCCCGAAATCCCATAGATAGTCGGTAGCGTTTAAAGAAGAATTAGTAAAGGAGACCGTAAGCCCTGTACACCCAAACCTGGGATTGGCGCTAAAATTAGCGCTAGGGTTGGTAATTTCTATGATTTCTCCGTCCTGGTCAGAACAGCCAGTAGCTGTTTCCGTAACCAGTAGAACCACTTGATAATTTCCTGGAGAGGTATAGGTATGAACAGGATTCTGCTGGGTAGACGTATTTCCATCCCCAAAATCCCATAACCATGTATCCGCAGAAATGGATTGATCTGTAAAAGTAATGGTAGCAGGTACTTCACAGGCTTGGTCAGGGGTCATGACAAAATCTGCTACAGGTCCTACGATAGTAATGAAAGAATCCCTGGTGAAGGTATCTCTACAACCAAAATTCTCCACAATGAGCGTCACATCAAAAACACCAGTATCCTGGTAACTGTAGGATGGATTCTGATTAAACGCTCCATTTCCGTCCCCAAAAAACCAGGTCCAGCCTGTCCCGGTAGAAGATTGGTCAGTGAAGTCTATGGGATTACCAGCACAGGAAATAATGGGATTAGCCGTAAAGTCTACTACGGGTCTTATCCCTGCTTCTATTAATCCAGGATACACAATGGTATCTCGACATCCATTCTGGGTAATGATGGTTAGGGAGACATTGAACTGACCTTCAGTGGTATAGGTATGAGACGGATTAGCTCCCGTCCCTGTAGTTCCATCCCCAAAGTTCCAGATGTAAGTATTTATGGGTTCTATGGCTGTACTGATATCTGTGAAGTTAACCGTAAGGGGCACACAGCCCTCCTGTCTTGGCCCCGCAATGAAGTCTGCTTGTGGACGGGTAATTCTCACAAAATCATTCTTGGTCTCGGTAGCTCTACACCCATCTGTATTCGCTACTGTAAGGGATACCGTATAATTTCCTCCTACCAGGTAGGTATTAGAGGGATTTTGGGTGTTAGCGGTATTTCCGTCTCCAAAGTCCCACTGCCAACTCACTGCCCCTATAGAATTATCAGTAAAGTCAACTGTATGAGGTGTGGCACAGCTAATTCTATCTGTGGCGTTGAAATTGACAGAAGGAGTAGGTGCTACCGTGATAAGGTTTGTCCGTACTACCTGATCATTACAGCCAAAGGCTGAGTTAGTAGCAGTAAGGGAGACGGTGTAGGTCCCTGGAGAAAGATAAGTATGACTAGGAGAGAATACGTTACTGGTAGTTCCATCTCCAAAAGTCCAAGTATAGGTATCAGCACCTGTAGCATTATTAAAGAAATCTACTGCTTGCCCCACACATGCATTTGTACCGGAGACGGTAAAATCAGCTACCGGATTAGCTATTTCTATGAAAGTAGATTTAGTTTCAACGGCAGAGCATCCATTCACATCTGATACGGTGAGAGTAACATCAAAAGCACCATTAGCTGCGTAAGTGTGGGTAGGTGCCTCTAAAGTCGAGGTATTCCCATCACCGAAATCCCATAAATAACTATACGTACCGGATGGGGGATTTACAGTAGGCGTAAAGGTAACAGCATGAGGTGCGTTACAAGCGTTTGGTTGGTCAGCAGTAAAATCTATGTCTGCTACAGATGAAGTATTTATAAAATCATAGGCTGTATAAATATTATCACATCCGTTATCATCTTCCACCACGAGGGTTACATCAAATATGCCCACAGAGGTATAGGTATGAGATGGATTTTGGGCGGTAGATATATTACCATCGCCAAAGTCCCACAGCCATGAAATGATATTTCCTCCCCCTAAGGTGGAAAGATCTGTAAAATTAACTGTTAAGGGAGCACAACCGTTATAGACATCAGCATCAAAGTCTGGCTGAGGATCTGCAAATACAGTTATATAGGCTACCTCTTCTAATGTACTTACAGCATTAGTGAGGGTATCCGTGATGGTTAATCGGACTGTGTACTGACCGGGATTGGTGTAGATAGCAAAGGCATCAGGGAAGGTAGAAGTATTTCCATTCCCCAGATCCCATTGATAAATAGTATTGGCAGTGGTGGTAGAAAGGTCAGTGAATTGTACCGCAAGAGGGCTACATCCTTCTCTGACGTTAGCCGTGAAGTTTGCACTAATTTGGGCGCTTAGTTTGTTGGCACCCGCTAATGAGATAAAAAATAAACATGCCAGGATAATTCGGTATAGACTGCCTAATTGCAGTAGTGTTTTTTGCATAAGCTATCTGAAATATTCAGATGCCCTAGCCTTCGCATTCTCTTTTTCTCCTTACTCTTTATTTATAACCCTTTAATAAGGAGCTTTTTTCCATAGAATGTAAAGAGTAGAGTTCTGACAGAGCAAGACGCTAATCCTTTTATTCCAAACATAAAAATACTTGATATTCGAATTAAGTGTAGGCCAGGAGAAAGCTCTCTCTGATTTTTTGGGGAAAAAGTCTGTAATAATTGGGAGGGTTTCCGTAATTATTCAGAATTCAAAGGGAGAAGCAGAATAGAAGAAAGCATAAAACATGCTACAAATCAGGGTATTATATTTTTCTCATAGGAGATAACACAGTGAAAAATATCCTGTTAGATTTGAGCTATCTGTTTTATAAAACGTAAGGAGGAGGTAGATAGGATTTAATATCACTTATAAGGCAGGCTATTAGGAGAGAATACTTGGCCCAAAAAGTCAAGTAAATTATCTCTAGAACATTTCTTAGGCTAGGGCAGATTCCACTACTACAAACAGGCTATCTAAGAAGGATAGCCTGTCTATTCTTATAAAAGAAATATATTTCTTACATTTTTAACTCAGTCCATTGACAGGAAATTTCCTATCTATCTTTTTGACTAAACCTTGAAGAACTTTTCCCGGGCCTATCTCTAATAAATCTGTAGCCCCATCAGCTATCATAGCCTGCATAGTTTGTGTCCACCTTACGGGGGCCGTCAATTGTTTTAATAGATTTTCTTTGATCTCATCCTTTGCTTGATGTCGCTTAGCCGTAACATTCTGATAAACAGGGATTCTAGTATCATTAAAGTGTGTCTCTTCTATTCCCTGGGCCAGTTCTACTCTGGCCGGTTCCATTAATGGAGAATGGAAAGCACCATTAACGGGTAGCTCCAGGGCTCTTCTAGCTCCCTTCTCCTGGGCTAGTTCTATGGCTTTAGCTATACCGGCTTTAGTTCCGGAGATAACTAGCTGGCCTAGGGTGTTATAATTAGCAGGAACTACTACTTCTCCTGCTACAGCCGCACATATTTCTTCTACTATTGCATCCTCCAGCCCTAGAATAGCAGCCATGGTACTTTCCTGTAGATCACAGGCTTTTTGCATGGCGTTAGCCCTAATAGAAACTAACTTAAGTCCATCTTCAAAGCTCAAAGCTCCTGCTACTGTTAAGGCAGAAAATTCTCCGAGAGAATGCCCAGCAGCCATTTTGCCCTCTTCTACCACTTGATGAACCATAGCAGTAACTACTGAATGTATATAGATGGCAGGCTGGGTAACAGCTGTCTTCTTTAAATCTTCCTCTGTCCCGCTAAACATCAATGCCTGTATATCAAACCCCAGTATATCATTAGCTTTCTGAAAATAGACCTTAGCCTTGTCAGATTCCTCATATAAGCTTTGCCCCATCCCTACAAATTGTGCTCCCTGTCCGGGAAATACGAGTGCTTTCATAGTGGTTTATGTCTGAATTTATCTGTTTATTCTGTGGCGCAAATATATACAAAGCAATATGATTCAAATAGATCTAAGTGGAAAAGTTATACTCCTAACAGGTGCTTCCAGAGGGATAGGAGCCGGAATAGCCAGGTTACTAGCCCAGGCCGGAGCCACTTTAGCCCTACAATTCAGACATAATCAAATAGCCACAGAAGGCATTCTTAGGCTGGCTTCCGAAGATAGTCGCTCTTTTCAAGCTGATCTATCCCAAGCAAATCAGAGCCACCAATTGGTAAAGGAGGTGGAAAATACCTATGGCAGGCTTGATGTCCTTATTAATAATGCCGGTGTAGCCTATCCAGAAGAGAACTCTTTATCAAATGAGGAGTGGCAAGCAGTATGGGAAAAAACGCTTCAAACCAATCTTACCGCCAGTGCGGCCTTGAGTAGACATGCAATTAAGCAGTTTGAGAAACAGAAAAGTGGGAGCATCATCTTCATCTCTTCACGTGCAGCTTTTAGAGGAGATACACCAGAATATATGGCCTATGCTGCTTCCAAGGCAGGCATGGTAGCCCTAAGTAGGTCCATTGCCAGAGGATATGGAAAAAGTGGGATCAAGTCCTTTGTCATAGCCCCGGGATTTACAGAAACAGATATGGCGCAGGATTTTATAGATACATATGGCCGAGACTATGTACGTAGTGATTTGGCCCTGGATGAATTGACACAGCCGGAAGATATAGCGCCTACCGTCTTGCTGATGGCTAGTGGCCTCATGGATCACGCTACAGGCTGCACGGTAGATATTAACGCAGGTAGCTATGTGCACTAAGCTAACAGGAAGTCTTCAGCATGCTCCCGGATAAATCCCTGTCTGTATTGCTGAATCTGCTCATAGCTATTCTCCAGCCAAAACATGCGCATCTCCTGAACAGAAAGATCTTGCTCTTCATAGAGCTTTTTCAGGTAATCACTCATGTAGTGAAACCCCCAGTAATAGTAGGTGTCAATAGCATCTGTGAGAATGATCTTGGATATATGTAGATCGTCAGGATTTTCAGCGTGGGTGTGCAGCAGGTGCTCTGTAAATAAGGTACTGTAGACCCTTCTCTGGGCAGCTGTGAACATCTCGTATCCTTGGTCAGCACTCACTTTAGCATAGGCGGGATTTGCATTGCTTACCCGTAGCTCTTCCAGCTTATAAAAGAGCTTCCTTTCTAATTCTTCAGGACTGGACTCCTGCAGGACATTAGCGGTAATAGCCGGGGTGGTAATTCCCAGGTCTAGTTTTTCACGTGTTTGAACAAGGAGCTGTGCTTGTGCTGTAAACATGCGCTGGTGCAGGGCATCTTTTAACAGCTTCCTTCTTTTCGGGTCCATGGTTTGGGCTGTATTACCAGCGTTCCTGATCAGATAGGTAAGCGTACACGTCCCAAAATTTCAGGTTTCTGCCTGGTATATCAGTGTTTGATAATATGATTAGTGTTCTTTCTTTTTCAACATCTCTGATGAAACATGTCCTAAATCCTCTCCACCACCCAAAGTGGTAGGACAGGTAGCCTTCATTTTGTTTTTTTAGTCTCCACCCTAATCCGTAGTTGTTTCTCCTCCAATTCTCGCTTCCGGGATATA
>JBCCLI010000180.1:0-12322 GCA_039026975.1 Bacteroidota bacterium
AGGATAAAGAGATTCGTGCTTGCCTGTACTATAGAAAGCCCAATTCCTCCTAGCTCCAGATAAGAAAATATATGAGGGAATCCAGCAAGTACTGCTACTATGGAAACCCAATTGATAATTCTTACTCCTTTAGCTTCCGCGGGGTCTGTGTTTGGGTCTATCCCGATATTGGAAATAGCAATTAAAGGATTCCCGAACTTTGACATAGGTGACTAACTTTCTCCCTAAAGTAGTTATTTGAAAGATGAAATTTTATGTATATGTAATAGATCTGCCTGAGAGGTAGATAAATTGAGCAGATGTTCGGAAAGATTTTTCTTTAAATAGGTAGAAAGCGACATCTGAATTAACAGATGCCGCCGAGAATTAGGGAAGGGAGCTAATCCGGTTTTACCCGGAAAACCATTAATGAACTTGAGTTACTTTAAAAGCATGGTATACATCTTCCATGCTAGAGTTTTCTTCTGCTAATGCCTTGGGAAGCTCCATTTCTATTGCATCTAACACACCTTTAATATCTTCCATCTGAAGATGATTAGTGATGGTTAGCCTGATCCCTGTATTCTTATAAGGTACGCTTGGATATACAGCTAGATTAGTGAAAAAGCCCATGGCTTTAAGTCTTTTGACCATATTAAAGCCTACCTCTGGCATCCCTACATTAATAAAGCAGATAGGGGTAGTAGACTCTGAGAATAAAGGGATATCTCTTTCCTTAGCATAGTGGTTAAAGTAAGCTACTCTTCTTGCAAGATTATCCTGTAGGATGGGAAGGTCTCTAGTTTGGTGTAGCTTGATAGAAGCTAAGGCTGCTCCTAGCATAGGTGGCTGTACAGGTCCTGAAAAGATCAGGGTATTACCACACTTCCTGACTCTATCCTTCTCTTCATGATTAGGAAAAACGATTACGCCTCCACCAGCTGCAAAGCTCTTAGCAAAAGAGATAGCTAAATATAACCTGGGATGATAGGGCAGCTCTCTATTTACGTATCCTGTCCCTTTAGGCCCCATGCAGCTTCCTCCGTGGGCATCATCTATGTATAAATGAAATGATTCATATTTTACCAGTAGATGGGTAAGGTCATCCATGGGCGCATAGTCTCCGAACATAGAATATATGCCATCTGCCAAATACCAAATTTTATCATATTTCTTCTCCAGCTTTTTGATTCGTTCTTCCAGCATTTCCATATTGCTGTGGCGAATCATCTCCACCTTAGTTCCTTTCTGCTTCACTAATTGGACTGCCATTTGTACACTGGCATGTACCTGATGATCCAGGATGACCACATCATTTTCTCCCACAAGTACAGGAATAGCTGATAAGTGCCCATGGGTGGTACTGGCTGCTACCACTACAGGCCGCCTGAACATCATTTCCAGTTCAGTCTCTAGTTCCTGGTACAGTCTTACAGATAAATACGCTCTGGAGGTTGAAAATTGAGACCCATATCTTGTTACAGCATCAATTACTCCCTCCTTAATTCTTTGGTCAAATTCAAGGCCTAAATAGCTACACAATCCGAAATTCAATAGCTCTTGACCCTGTACAGTTACGGTCCTTCCATTTGATATTTCTTCCTCAGCGTTCAAATGGATAATCCCTTCATTAACAGCAGTGGTGATATTTTTTTCTACTGTCTCAAGATGTTGTTTTGTTCTTGTTGTTGCCATAAGCTAGGGTACTTTTTTCTTTCTTTGTTGACACTAACTAACTCAATCTTTTAGTGCTAGAAAAAGAGGTATTTTTAAAGTTGTACCAGGGTGTTATTAAAAAATTTATTTCTGCTTATGCGTTAATTCTCTTATATTCAGATATTTATATATTAATACTATTTCTGATAATTAGATATTTGTACCAACAAATAATGATACCTTAATCGAATACTAAGTCAATTAATTGTATCCAGTTAGAAGGACTATACGGCTATCCATCTTTTAGCATACTGCATAATATGGGAAATGTAGTAGCAGGTTTTTATGAAATAACCCACATTCCACCCAACCTTTCCGCCCACCTCTTACGTGTAGCTCTCCAGATCATGTAAATCCGGATTTCATGACTGTATCTACCGTGTAAGAATATACATCATGAGAACTTTTATGAGGGCCTTGCTCTTTTTCCCTTTCTTCTATGTGGCAGCGCTACATGCCCAGCTAAGTGAAGAAAGTCTTTACGTAGCTATTGACGGAGTCGTGCAAACTTGTGGTCAAAATGATTCTATCAGCAGCCTTTATTATGAAATAACTGCTTTCAACACAGCAGAAAGTGATTCTTCAGGAAAGGAAGATTCTGTGCTTGCCAGTGGGTATTTCTCTATAAATCCCAACGGCATAATTGAGGATACCTTAAGCGTCAGGGTACCTAATGGCGTGGATAAGCTTGTCCTGGGTATCTTACTTCCCTACTCTGGAGAAATCTTTCAGACATTTGCTTATGTAAATGAGCCTAGTTTTTATTTTGATTTATCTATTTGTGATACGCCTAAGTGTACGGTCAAATTTGAGGCAGCGGCTGAACCTGGTAGACCAGGGGTTGAATTTGATGTGAAGTGGAACGGAGAAGCCTATCCCTACAATGATTCTTCCCTTAACATGTTATGGGATTTTGGTGACGGAACTACTTCTTCCTGGCCCTACCATTTGTATGAAGAACCAGGTATGTATACCATCTGCTTAACTGTATCAGACAGCAGCTGTCAAGACACATACTGTGAAAAGGTATATGTTTATGGGGGAGCTGACACCACCCAGGAGTGTAAGGCAGAGTTCCATTATGAATTTCTTTCTGCCAGTAAGGTCTCATTCAGGCCTAAATATCTCGTTACTAAAACTGACTCAGTAGGGGTGAGATGGGCTATTTTTGATGGTCAAAAAGAAATTAACCGGTATACACCTGAGGTTACATATGACTTCACCTCCACAGGTGAGAAACTGGTGTGCTTAACCTCCTATGCAAATGATGAGAGCTGTACCAGCTGTGATACCCTTTTCATTGAAGGAGTGGATACTAGCTGCACACAAAAATTTGTCCCTTACTTCCAGACAGGCGAGGGGTTAAGTGTGTATTTTGGACTGGACCCCTTAACTAATGATAGCCTTTATGAGAATTCCATAGCTATCAGGTGGGACTTCGGAGATAGTACCTACTCTGAGGAGAGCAGGCCAGTACACACCTATGAAGAAGGGGGTAAATACCTAGTGAAGGTAAGTATCACCTTTGATGACTGCACATTTGAATATGTCTTGGAAGTACATATTGAGAGTGGGGTTTGTCCTAAGATTTACGATCCTTATTGGAATTCAGGTCAGGATAATGAGGTGTATTTTGGGATAACTGGTTACTACACGCAGGATGATAGTTTACCTGCTGATTCTTTAGGTCTTCTGATAGAATGGGATTTTGGAGATGGAAAAGGCTCTGGTGATCCCTTTCCTATCCATACCTATGAATCACCCGGTAAATACGAAGTAACAGTTTGGATTTTAGATCAGATTAACGGCTGCGAATACGCTTATACCTTCTATGTAAGAGTAGAGGGAGAAGAAGTAGTGTGTACAGCAGACTTTGATATATTCCTCATCTCGGAAAATCAGGTAAAGCTTAAGGCTCTTCAGGCCCGGAAAGAAGGGGTGAAAACCCGCTACAGATGGACTTTCAGTGATGGTACCACAGCTAACGGTAGAAAGATTACCTATGAGTTTAGTCAGCCAGGATGGTATGAGGTGTGCCTAAATGTACAAGTGGGAGAAAGCTGCATAGTAGAAAACTGTGATTCTGTCTTCATTGATTTTGAGCCTGTCTGCCATGCTGGATTCAAGTATCAGGTAGAAGGAATGACGCTAGCCTTGGCAGCTCTCTCCAATGATAGTGTATCCAGTCCAGCTAAATATCTATGGGATTTAGGTGATGGCATAAGTAAGGAAGGAGACCCTATCAGTTATACCTATGAAAAGCCGGGTGCCTACCTCGTCTGTTTAAAAGCCTTCCAGGATGCTAACTCAGGGTGCTTTGAGTGTAAGGAGATCATCATTAAGCCTGACTTCTTACCTGAAGATTCTCTTATCTACGGAAAAGTAACAGGTGATCTGGATCTTAATCAGCTGGACCTGGAGCCCAGCAGAGTATTTTTATCCTTGATGGACCAGGAGTTGGAAGCAGTAGCCTACACAGGGCTAGGTAAAGACTTAGCTTATCAGTTTGAGAATATTCCTTTTGGTAATTATCGCCTAAGAGTGATTTCATATGAGTCCGCAGCTGTACTGGATGAGAGAACTATATCTCTGGATCCTGTACAGCAGCCGGAAGCTGAAGTAGACTTTATGTTCCAGTCTACCTCTGTAGATCCAGCTCGTGATATGGCTTTCATGGTATATCCTAACCCATCTGTTGGCCAGGTGAACCTGAGATTGACGGTAGATAATAGCCAGGAAGCTCACATAGAGGTAAGAGATCTGTTGGGAAGGCTATATGTGAAAGAAGCATGGCGTTTAGCAGCAGGTATGCAGGAGAAGGAACTTAGCTTAGGCCAATTAAGCAAAGGTGTATATACCATTCTTATTAATACTGATCAGGGACCTATATACAGGTTCATAGAATTGAAATAATATTCTGCTTGAACTGGCTGTTCAATTGGTGGGGGGAAATTTCCCCCACCGTTTTCACATTATGAAAGTAGACACTACACTTCTAGATGCGTGCATGAAAGAGGACAGGCTGGCCCAATCAGCCCTGTACCGGCAGTGCTTTCATGTGCTCATGGGTGTGTGCCTACGATATGTAAAAAATGAACAAGAAGCGGTAGAGCAGTTGAATGAAGGCTTCCTGAAAATTCTGAGAAACCTTCACAGCTATAAACCTTCTGTCCCCTTTGAGGCATGGATAAAAAGAATCATGATTAATACCATGATTGATCACTACAGAAAACAGAAAAGATATAAAGAGAAGGTACTATTCTCAGATGACTACCCAGAACAGGAAGCCTTTATGAATGGGAAAGTCTACAATGAAGCAGAAAGAAAGCTAGATGTGGAACAGATTGAGAGATGCATCAGGAAGTTACCTGCTGTTACCCAGCAAGTATTTAACATGTTTGTAATTGATGGGTACAGCCATAAAGAAATAAGCAAAATGATGGAAATATCAGAAGGCACCTCTAAGTGGCATGTATCTCATGGCAGGAAGATGCTTAAAGGGATGATTCAGAAGATTCAACAATCTGAAAGAGAGGTATTATGAACAGGAAAGAGGAACATAATCCATTTGATTCCTGGTTAGCGGATCAGCTAGCTGATCGGAAGCCCACCTTTAAGGAGGAATACTGGTTGGCAGCTCAGCAACTCATAGAAGCAGATGAGGCGAGTAGAAAGCCCAGGAAGCGTTTCTGGATGTTATGGTTTACTTATGGACTTCAGGGCCTGGCCTTGATGAGCATCATGCTTTTATGGGCAAGCCAGCAACCCTTACTGCTTGAAAAACAGTCACTACCTACTGTGGAAGTAGCTACTGCACCGCATCCTGCTCAGGCTAATGGACTTTCTAATCGTCTGTCTTTAGCACCATCCTCTACTCCTGCTAAGCCTGGCGCTCCCACCTCCACTACTACGCTTTCTGATAAAAAGTCAACCCTTTCACCAGCTCCCGACAAGGAGAACCAGCAGACACCCATAGCTACAGAATCTCCAGACCTCCGCCCTACTCAAACACCCGATAATACCCATGTTATTACCTCAGAGGATAAGCGTTATTCTTCTCACTTGACAGAGGAAGAAATAGCTACCATAGTGCTAAGCACTGAAAAAGATCAAATACTTCCAGGCATAGATAGTATTCTCATTCTCTTAGAACCTGCCTTGGATGTCCCCCAGCCACAAGGCCCCATAGTAAAAATTGTAGAGCCTAGATTCCAGCCTTACTTGCGTCTAGGAGTACGAGCAGGCGCACTAGTAGGAGGCACTTTCTCTCCCTTATCTTTTGGAGTAGAAGGAGCTGGTTCACTAGCAGGGATACGTGCTGCCTACAGAATTAGCGCACGTACAGAGGTATGGACTGGTGTTACCTACATGAACACTTCCTCCTTTAACCCAGAGGTAGATATTCAATCTAGGCAGTTGAAATTTGGCCTGAACCAGGAAGTTACCCGATATGAACTCAAGGATCTTCACCTCCTTGATATACCCTTCGGGATGAGGAGATACCTAGGGAGTAGACATGCCGTGCAGCTCAGTCTGCATACACTCATTACGCTACAAGCTTCCCATGAAGTCTCTTTAGTGAGGAGAAATGCATTTAACGAGGTAAATGATAGAACGCTAGGAACAGTGGAGGGGATCAGGCAGGGAATTAGAGATATCAGCATGGGCTTAGGAGTAGGATATGATTATCAACTCCTTCCCCAAATGCTCATAGGTGTAGAGACCCAACTATATCCTCAGGGACTATTCCTGGAAACACCATATACCCTGTCTCAGCAGCCTTCTTTCTTCATAGGGCTGGGAGTAGCGTATGATTTAGTCAACATTAAATGAGAAGATTCAGAATATTAACCGGTCTTATATTGCTCTTTTTTTCCTGTGATGATAACCAGTTCCCGGAACAGCCTGAGCCCCCGGTAGCACAGTTTTTCATGGCTGGACAGATTAATTCAGATCAGGTTTCTCTTACTGCGGGAGAAGAAGACTACTTCATGTTCACAGATTACACTAATGATGAAAACGAAGAGCGATTTGTGTATCAAGGAAGATTGTCTAAGCTATTCTGCATCAATTGCGGAAATGCCTTAAATATAGAGATCCTTGATAGTGTAAGTAGGCCTGCTACCCATACCTTTGGAGAGGAAGTACCCTTGACAGCTAAGGAGCTTCCTTTTAAGACGACTGTGGAGGGGCCAGGGGTTCAGTTTAAGTTTAGCTCTAGCGTAGACACGGCTGAGGCTGAAAGCTATTTCTGGGATTTTGGAGATGGGGTTCAGTCCACCTTAAATGCGCCTCGCCATATTTATGAATCTAACCCTCAACAATCCATGGTAAATGTTACCCACAGGGTTATCCGTAAATCGCTTTGTGCCGCAGAAGTTCAGCGCTCCCTTGATGTCTTGGGCACCCAGAATGCAGATTCATGTCAAATTGATTTTACTATAACGGAGGATAGGCAAGATACTATCTTTGTTGCCTACACCCTTACCCCTTTAGTAGAAGATTTTGGACAACGCTTTTACCGGTGGGAGATATTTGTTGATGGATCAAATGAGGCCTTCAAAATATCCAATGAGGGAATATATACTTTTGAGCTCTTTAGAGAACAAGTGATTGATAAGATTGTCTTTCTCACAGAGGATATTGAATGTACGGGAGAAGTAGTCAAATTCTTTGATAAAACCAGCGGAGGCCCTGGACAGCAAGATACTACGAGCATTTGTGATCTGAGTTTTCAATCCCAGCAGCAGTTTATCCTGGCACCTGCCCCTGAACTTACCTCAGAAGTGTGCATTAGTTGGGTAAACAGTGAGGGGCTGGAGTATAGGTCTGACAGGTTTGTACAGCCTGAAAGAAGCAGCTTTACCATCACTAGTGTGGAACCCTTTGAAGAGAATGACAGAGGCCAAAAAACCCTCAAACTGGGGATCACCTTTAGTTGTGAACTTGTCAATGAGCAGGGAGAGACCCTATGGGTAGAAGATATGAGTGGAATTTTTGGAGTGGCTTTTCCCTAACTTTCCAGTCCCAATCATGGCGTTTGAGGGAAAATCCCTCATAATAAGGCATACATTAGTTGGTTGATAATACCGATTTGCCTAATTTTCACCCAGATTAACTAACATTTAACCCAATGAAGAAGACATTCTTATTATTATTCGCTGTCCTATTCACAGTAGGAATGATAGGACTTAGCTCATGTAGCGACACAGATTCAGAACAGGAAAAGGCTGAAACAGAAATGGCAGAAGGTGAAGGAGAAGGCGCTGGTGAAGGAGAGGGAGAAGGCATGGCAGAGGGTGATGGAGAAGGGCAGGGAGAAGAGGTGTATGAAAGCATCTCAGCTAACCTGGAAACCATTAACCGTGAAGTAGTATTCCAGTATGCTGATGAGCAGGTAGAAATTAAGCCTACCACTATGAAGTGTGCTGACTCTGAGAAAGAGAACAAGCGTCAGCGTTGTTTTGAGAGTGCAGTACGTAACCACCTTAAGTCAAATATTGAGTACCCAGAAGCTGCTGAGGAAGCAGGAGTACAAGGGAGCGTACATGTACAATTTGTAGTAGATGAGGAAGGAAACATAGCTGATGTTACCATGCTGAAGAGCGCTAGTGCTGGAGCTGAAGGAGCTGAGGAGCAGGGAGACCTGTTTGCTTCTCTGGATGAAGAAGCCCTAAGGGTAGTAAATACCTTACCACAAATGGCTGCCGGCTCTAGTGGAGGAAATCCCGTAAGCGTAGCTTATGTAGTGCCTGTGAGCTTTGTACTAAACTAATTCTGTCTACCATAAGATTTTACAGGCGGCCCAGGGCCGCCTTTTTTTTATCTGGATTACTACCTTATCTCGACAGGTATATGGTGGATTTTCAAAATAAGGGTGCGCCATACCTCAGTAAGAAAATCCCCTATGTCTACCCTCTCATCATAGATAACATCCTCACCTTTCTAGCCTTTGGTGCCCACACCTTTATGAGGGATAAAGAGCTGCAACTGCTGGAACCCCTAAAAGAGGGAGGAGAAGATACGTTGGTGGAAAAGTGGACCATGGGAAGAGGAGGCGGGCATAAGGTCTTTGTAGATCTATTGTTAGCTACCACCGGACTGGCCTTACTCAATTTTACAACTCTCCTCACCCCAGAGAAGTCTACTTACAACTTTTTACTATCTACTTCTCATCCTGTGGAATAGTCTGGTTGCTGGTCATTCTAATTTCAACATCTTTCAGAAAGAATTACCTCAGGCTAGGGCAGTGGATGCTGTTACTGGTAATAGCAGCATTGATTTATGTATCTATTTACCTATAGTTCCACTACTTGCTCGTCAAAGAAGAGTAGATGAAGCGCGCTACTCAAACTTGATGTAGTCTATTTCCAGCTCAAAGGGGCCTTCCTTCTTATCATTGGTGATAAACCCTATGCGGATGATGCTGGCGAGGGCGTCCTGGGAGATCTTTTGGTCCATTTGTTGGCCTATTCTGTACATATTAAAATCTGTCAGGGAGAACCTCATCACCTCCCATTCATCAGGAGAAGGTCTGAAAGTTACCTTATAATTAGGCTGGAACCACAGCTTGCTGGTTTCCATGCTAAAACCAAAAGATTGACCTTTTCCTCTTACTCGCATTTCCACAGTTTCAAAGCCCGATAAATCCATCTCCTGATAAGGCGCCCTAAGGGAAGAGAAGCCGCCATTATTTTTAAGAGACACATTACCATAAAATCTGAGGCTGTTGGCTTCCAGTACGCCTTCTCCTTCCGAGAGGCCACCCATCACGCCATCATTGATGATGTACCAGTTATCTCCGGCCTTCCCCTTACCGAAGTCTAGTTCTTGCTGTGTGGGGGTGTAGAAAGCCATCATAAACATGCTAAGAAGAATGATTGATACTTGCATTTTTGTAGGATTAGTTAATTGAGATATTATTCCCTAGTGGGAATGCATCTAATTGCAAGTGTATGTGTTAGTGTGAAGAAATAACCGCCTTTTCCCTAAAAAGGATTTGAATTCCTCCCGCCTTAACAAAAGTTTAACCTAGAGGGAGGGGTACCAATCAAATGCGGATTGCTTAACCAACTAAAAAATATATCAAGTATCCCTAATATTATTAAATCATTATTAAAACTTAGATTAGGAGCCAACAAATTCCATTAATACGGATTATTTAACATATCGGGTAAAAATAGTTAAATGCATTCCTGAATTTAACTTAATTCCTTTTTGGGATAATACGTAATGTCAATACTTACTAATTCTCCATTAATGTCAATATATCAAAATGCTATTGAAGATTCTACTTCAGATTGTACCTCTCACCCGGAATCCTTAGATCTTTCACACACACAGATTGAACAGATTCAGGGACTTGAAAATCTAAGTAATCTTCAAATTCTAAATATTTCAAATACAAGAATAAAAGAAATTAGTGGTCTTGATAAGTTAGGCTGCTTAAGAGAACTATATTTATCAAATACTGAAGTAAGAGAAGTTATTGGTATTGAGAAATTACAGTATTTGAATAAAATTGATCTTAGAAGGACTTTGGTAAAGGATTTAACTCCTTTATTGCCCCATATAAAAAGAGGTTTGAAGGTTGTTTGGGATGATAATCTGAGTTTTTTCGAAGGAAAGATTCTTCTGTATAACAACCCTTTAGTCCATCCCCCTGTGGAAATCGTCAGACAAGGAAATGAAGCTATTCTTAACTACTTTGAAGAGTTAGAAAAGAAAGCTGATACCTTGTATGAAGCTAAACTCCTTATCCTAGGGGAGGCAGGTGCTGGCAAAACTAGCCTTTTTAGAAAATTACAAAATCCTTCTAAAGACTTGGAAGATACTTCTTCTACTGAAGGAATAGATGTTCATGCACATGAATTTGAATGTGGGCAGGAGAAGCCCTTTCGGATTAATTTGTGGGATTTTGGTGGACAGGAAATTTACCATACTACTCATCAATTTTTTCTTACTAAAAGATCTCTTTATATCTTGGTAACAAATGGACGAAAAGAGGATACTGACTTTAATTATTGGTTAAGGACAGTAGAGACCTTTTCAGATAATTCCCCCCTTATCATTTTAGGAAATGTAATTAAAGGGAGAAAACAGGACATTGATAGACGAGGGCTAGCAGGAAGATTTACCAATCTCATTAACCCTGTATATTATGTAGACCTTAAAAATGACAGAGAAAGTTTAGAAGAACTTCGAGAAGAAATTTATTATCGAATTCAACGTCTAGAGCATGTAGGTTCAGAACTACCCGCTTCCTGGGTTAGTATTAGAAAGGCACTTGAGGAAAGAGAAAATTTAGATCCTTACATCAATTCGAGGGACTACTATAATATTTGTGAAAGAGAAGGAATAGTAAATAGAGAAAAAGCTAAATTCCTTTCCCAGTTTTTCCATGATCTAGGAGTTATTCTTCATTTTCAGGAGGATGTTAATCTTCAGAATACCCTAATCCTACGAAAGGAATGGGCTACGGATGGGGTCTACCGCATTTTGGATAATCCCAAGGTAAGGGGTCAGAACGGTCAGTTTAGCCTGGAGGATGCCAATGAAGTATGGGATGAGGAAGCATATGAAGGTATGCAGGCTCAGCTCATTTCCCTTATGAAGAAGTTTGAGCTATGTTATGAAGTGCCTGATAGCCCAAGTCCTCAGCTATATATAGCCCCTCAGCTGCTGCAGGTAGAACAGCCTGAGTATTCCTGGAAAGCTACTAATAACCTGGAGCTTAGGTATGCGTATGACTTCATGCCTAAGGGGATTTTGAGTCGGTTCATGGTGAGGAAACACAGGCTGATAGAAGATATACAAACCAAGGCATGGCGCTCTGGCGTCATTCTCAAGAAAGGGAATACCAGAGCTGAGGTGACAGAAACCTATGGAAAGTCCTTCATACGGGTGCGAGTAGAAGGGGAAGACCCCAGAGAATTGATGACCATCATACGGGAAGAATTTGATAGCATACATGCGAGCTTTCCCAAGCTGAAAGTAGATGCCATGATTCCCTGTATTTGTGAAGAATGCCTGGAAAGAATAGCTAGAGGGGAAGAACCGCACTTTTATAAATATGAGGATCTGAAAAGACGCCAAAGAAAAGGAAAGAAAACCGTAGAGTGTGGCAAGTCCTATGAGGAGGTATCTGTAGATGCCCTACTGGAGGCCATTTTTACTGATGAGGCCTCTGAAAATGACATTAAAAAGTTAGTAAGAGAAGGTAGGCTAGAAGAAGCCTTATTGCTGTGTCAAGAAGTATTTCAGCAGGAGAAGGAAAAGGACTGGGTGGTGAAAAAATTCTCCAGCCTTAGTAGGCTAGAAAAGGAAGCGCAGGATGAAACCATTACTAGGGAGACCAGAAAAGTGGAAGAAAATAGATTGGCACAAGACATCCTGAGATTTCTGGAACACAGACATATGAGAGGTAGGCTTCAGTAGAAGCTGTAGAACAGGAAAATGCAATCCATATGAACATCACCCCATGGTTCTCACGATCCTTTCCGCCCATGTCGGATATAGGGCTGCTTCCAGCCATCCTGGAACGGCTGGAAGGACGCGCTATCAGGATAAGGGCTAAACTGGAGCAAGTGCAGGAAGATATCCTGGTTCTACAACCCACAGACAAGTG
>JBCCLI010000181.1:0-12316 GCA_039026975.1 Bacteroidota bacterium
GATAAGATCGTGTTCACGTGTAAATTCTCCCAGCCATGCCAAATCCAGCAGGTCTATAGCTGGATTAGAAGGGGTCTCAACAATCAACATCTTGGTATTTGGCCGGACTAGCTTATGCCAGTTGTTAGTATCATGGATTTTGGCGTAAGTATGGCTTATGTTCCACCTAGGAAGGAGTTTCGTGAGAATGGTATGGGTAGAGCCAAAGACAGATCTACAAGCAAGAATGTGATCTCCACTTTCACATAGCCCTGCTAGTGTAGTGAAAATACCTGCCATGCCGGTAGCAGTAGCCAGGCCAGATTCTGCCCCTTCCAGCTTACAGATTTTATCAATCAGCTCTGTATTATTGGGGTTAGAAAAGCGACTGTAAATGTTTCCTTCGACTTCATTATTAAACATAGCTCGCATCTGCTCTGCATTCTCAAATACAAAACTGGAGGTTAAAAATAGGGGAGTAGCATGTTCTCTATGCTGGCTTCTTTCCGTCTGGGTGCGTATAGCATCCGTTTCAAAATGGCTCATGATGGTATTTTCTCTTCGTTAAGGGTGAACGCATAGGTGATGGTGGCTACTTTATTCAGCATGGCTGCTACGGAGCAGTACCTTTCCATAGAAAGGTCAATAGCCCTTTTAACCTTCTCTGCAGGGATGTCCCCTTCCACATGAAAAGCTAAATGTATGTCCGTAAATACAGTGGGAATACTATCCGCTCTGACTCCCTTCACGGCCACCTGAATGTCTTCCACCTCGTATTTTTGTTTCTGGAGAATTAAGACTACATCTATGCTACTACAACTCGCAATTCCTGCTAGTAAAAGGGTCATGGGCCTAAAGCCTGCATTTACACCTCCTGTTTCAGGGCTAGAGTCTGTAAGTAAGACATGACCTAGTTCATCATATACCTCAAAGTTTAGCGGAGCTTGTTTTTGCTTAAGGTGGATTCTTGTTTCGTTTGCCATGAATACCGTTGATGTTTTTTGAGAAAATGGATTTAGGATGAAAGGAAAGTAGTTTTTCAGGGAAACCCGAACACTACCAGGGCATACAACTGATTATCACCTGATCAGCCACATTGGTAAGTAGAAATGGGGAAAGTGAACCCCAGGGAATTAAAAGGAATAGCAGAATTCGGGTATGGAAGTTTCATGGGTACAGAGTTTATATTTCCTAAAAGGCAGGAAGTAGCACCTTACAGTTTGCAGGTTGCCAGAGGGTCTCAGAGCCTGTTCTCTCACCTCTTCTGTATAAACATATCCCTAAGGATTGTACATTAAAGTAAGGGGTGTATGCAGAATTATCCAAACTTTTTGACGGATGTTTATACATTTTGTAAGAATGAGCATACTTTTTTATGAAAATGATAATTCTGAAGAGGGTTGATAATCAGGGTTTTGTATGCTGTCTTCAATGAAGATGAGCGGAAGAAAAAAAATCTGTGGATTCTGGAAAAAAGAGAGAAGTAGGATGTGGGGAATATTTACGCATAGGGATTTTTTGTCTGTTGGCTGACAAAGTGTACATGCATATGCGACCTCTTCGAGGTCGAGAAAAACATGGGTAGCTGGTTATAGTAATGTGACCTCTTCGAGGTCATGGCTGCTGACGTGGGGTGACATACATTTTTAATGGTCTGAGCTCTTAGTCCCATGCAGAATAGTGCGACCTCTTCTAGGTAGTGAGAATCTGGGCTGCTAGTTATAATAATGTGACCTCATCGAGGTCGCTTAGGCGAAGAAATATACTTCCGTCGAGGATAAGAGACTATTTGATGGAATTAGAAGTAGTGCGACCTCCTCGAGGTCGAAGAGATAGTTGAGCTACGGTTATAGTAATATGATCTATTCGAGATCAAGGGAAGGTTGTATACTCAGGTGTAATATTGAAGCTCAAAGAAAATTACTGAATAGATAGTGGAACGTACTGATTTAAATCTTACCTTTTAAAATATTAAATTTAAATAAGAAAGGACTGGTCTGGACCACGAAGTGGTCCCATTACTGTAGAACAGATAAATAATTTAATCTGATCACGAAGTGATCACACAAACATGTCAGGCAGATTCACCCAGATCTACATTCACTTAGTATTTGCTGTTAAAAATCGGAAAGCATTGATTCATCCTTATTGGGATGAGAAATTGTACAAATATATTTCAGGAATTGTAAATGCGAAGGGACATAAAGCCTTGGCTATAAATGGGCATTGGGACCATATTCATATCTTTCTAGGATTAAATCCTACCTATGCTTTATCGGATTTAGTAAGGGAAATAAAAAAGGCTAGTTCTAACTGGATAAAAGAAGAAAAACTTACCTCTTTTAAATTTGAATGGCAAAGCGGATATGGCGCTTTCTCCCACAACCATGATCAACTCGAGACTGTGATTACCTACATAAAGAATCAAAAGACTCACCATCGGAAAAAGAAGTTCAAGGAAGAATATGTGCAGATGCTGGAAAAGTGGGTGGTGGAATATGATGAGAAGTATATATTTGGAGAGCTGAAGTAAAGATAGTAACCTTAACGTTTAGCGCCACGATGCATCGTGGCGCTACAATGAGATAAATATTTTAAAGGCTTACTTCCCTTTCTTCGCCCAGTTATCACGGAGGGTAACGGTACGGTTAAAGATCAGCTTTTCATCTGTACTGTCAGGATCTACCGCGAAGTATCCTTTGCGCATAAACTGGAAACGGTCGCCGGCCTTGGCGGTAGCCAGACTAGGCTCTACGAAGACATTGGATAGAACCTCCAAAGAGTTGGGGTTGATGAATTCCTTAAAATCTTTATCAGCATGTCCATCAGGATCTTCATCGAGGAAGAGTCTGTCGTACAGCCTCACTTCCACCTCTTTGGCATGTGGGGCAGACACCCAATGAAGAGTTCCCTTCACTTTCAAGCCACTGGTATCAGATCCGGATCTGGATTCAGGTACATAAGAGCAGCTGAGAGATTCTATTTCTCCCCTCTCATTTTTATGGACTCCATCACACTGGATGATATAACCCCCTTTCAGCCTCACCATCTTACCCGGTGCTAAACGGAAGTATTTCTTGTTTGGAGGTTCTTCCATAAAGTCATCCCTTTCAATGTATAATTCTCTGGAGAAAGGCATGGTTCTGCTCCCACCTTCCGGATCTTCTGGGTTATTGACTACTGGCATATCTTCCACCTGCCCCTCTGGGTAGTTGGTAAGGACTATCTTGAGAGGATTCAAGACGGCCATTACTCTGGAAGCCGTTTTGTTCAGGTCTTCACGTACACTGAACTCTAGCAGAGAGACGTCTATAACGTTGTCTCTACGTGCTACGCCCACTCTGCGAGCGAAGTTTCTGATAGCAGCTGGACTATAGCCGCGTCTTCTAAGGCCTGAAATAGTAGGCATGCGTGGATCATCCCACCCTGCCACATGTCCCTCATTCACCATCTGAAGTAGCTTACGCTTACTCATAACAGTGTAATTCAGGTTTAGCCTGGCAAACTCTATTTGCTTTGGACGGGGGATAAAGTCCGGAAGCTGATCCAGGTACCAGTCATAGAGAGGCCTGTGCACCTCAAATTCCAGGGTACAAATGGAGTGGGTGATTCCTTCGAGTGCATCACTCTGACCATGTGCCCAGTCATACATGGGGTAGATAAACCAGTCATTGCCGGTCCTGTGATGTTCATGATGTAGTATGCGATACATGATAGGATCACGTAGTTGCATATTGGGATTGGCCATGTCTATCTTGGCGCGTAGGATGCGAGATCCTTCTTCAAATTCTCCTTTACGCATTTTTTCCAGCAGATCCAGATTTTCCTCCACAGAACGGTTCCTATATGGACTCTCCTCTCCGGGTGTAGTAGCTGTTCCCCGCATTCTCCTAATATCCTCCAAAGAACTATCATCTACATAGGCCTTACCTTCTTTTACCAGGAAGACTGCAAAATCATATAGTTGTTGAAAGTAGTCAGAAGCAAATTTGACCTTCCCTTCCCAATCGAATCCCAGCCACTTAATGTCCTCCTGTATGGCTTTTACATACTTGGTTTCTTCCTTGGTAGGATTGGTGTCATCAAATCGAAGGTTAGTAGTGCCGCCATATTGTTGAGCTAAATCGAAGTTCAAAATAATAGACTTGGAATGCCCTATATGCAGAAACCCATTAGGTTCAGGGGGAAAGCGCGTCATGATAGGGGCATCATACTTTTCCTCCTTGAGGTCGGTTTCTACAATTTGTTCAATAAAATTGAGGGATTTTTCTTCTATACTACTCATAGAGATACCTACATTACTTTTCAGGAAATTCTATTAATTTATGCCCTGAAGCTGTGAAAGGACGAAATTACACCCTCAAGCCGTAAGAAGAAAGAAAAGAGATAGGGTTAAGAAAGCTTCTGAGGTAAAAAACTATCTCTTTTTATAAAACGTTAAAGCAGTAAAGCGATAGATTATGTGGAAGAGCTTCTATTTTCTGGTACTAGGGATATGCATATGTTGGATTCAGCCGGTTTCTGCTCAGTTAGAACCAGCCAGTTTATCTAATGCAAAAAGTAATGCAAGCTCAGTTTACAAAATAGGGGAAAGGAGTTGGGATGGTATAGGAAAGTACTATTATGGAAGAGAGATAGCTCAGGTAATGGGCCATCAGGGTGCCATGTGGCTGGAAAGGCCGGAAAGAGAGGCAGAAGAAAAAAGCTCTGTTCTATGGGCCAACCTAAACATAGGTCCCACTGATGTAATTGCAGATATAGGCGCAGGCACAGGCTATCACACCTTTGCACTCGCAAAAAGAGTTCCTCAGGGAAAAGTGCTGGCGGTAGATATTCAGCAAGAGATGCTGGACATGATGGAGGAGCGGATAAAGAAGAATAATATTTCTAATGTAGAGCTAATTCTAGGTTCCTTAAGAAGTCCCCGCTTACCTGCTAATTCTGTGGACCTAGTCTTATTTGTAGACGTCTACCATGAAATGTCCAATCCTTATGAGATGATGCAGAACATTGTCCGCTCATTAACTGATGATGGGGTAGTAGTATTAGTAGAATATAAAATGGAGGACCCCTCAGTCCCCATCAAGAAACTGCATAAGATGTCCAAGGCTCAGTGCGAAAAGGAAATGAAAGCAGTGGGTCTAAAGTTGAAAGAGTATAAGAATAACCTTCCCTGGCAACACTTCCTGGTGTTTGAGAAAATGAACTAGCCCATATTATTTTCAGCCCTCCCCCCGGTGGATATGTAAAATTTCCCGAAAATTTTACCCTTCAAATGAAACTTTTTTGTTCAAAAGTGGTTAGTTGCAAGTGTAACTAATTACTGAATTTCTTTTGGAAAAAACCCTGGGAGCTGCCATAGGCAAAACACATAAGATGATGCTTAAGTCCATCAACCGCCGATTTAAGGAGGCGGGGCTGGATATCCATGCTGAACATTTTATCGTTCTGATCCACCTGTGGGAGCAGGATGGGCAGAACCAACAGTGGCTGGGGGAAGAAGCAGGAAAAGATAAGACCAGTGTTACCAGGGCTATAAATGGCCTGGAAAAGAGAAATATGGTACTAAGAGTGCCAGATAAACAAGACAAACGCCATAACCTCATTTATCTCACCCAACTAGGTAAGGACCTAAAAGAGGTCATTATGCCCCTTATGATGGGAATCATACATAAGGCTCTCGCAGATGTAGATAAGGGAGAATTACAAACCTGTATGAAAGTGCTATCAAAAGTATATAAAAATTTACATAAGGAAATATAGATAGTTACATATGAAACTGATTTTATGAGAAGCTAATTCAACAAAATATCCAATTTTTTAACCTTATGACAACCAGACAAATTACCATAACGCTTGCAATCCTCCTCTTAGTAGTAGGGGCGGGAGGGTTTGCCTACTTGAGAAGCCAGAAAGCTCCTGCAGAGACCAAGCCCCCCACTAAAGGCGTAAAAATGGTCAAGGTGAGACAAGTGGAGAACCAGACTATTAAAACTGATATTTCTCTGACGGGAAGATTGGTAGCTAAACAGATGATTGAGGTATTTGCAGAAGTAAGTGGTCTGCTGATGCCAGATAATAATCGGTTTAAAGAGGGAAACTACTATAAAAAAGGGCAGGCGCTCATACAGATAGATGATAGAGAGCATCAGATGAATCTTTTGGCACAAAAGAGTAGCCTAATGAACCAGATTACCCTGATGCTACCAGATCTAAAGACAGACTATCCAGAGAGTTTTCCTAACTGGGAAGGCTATCTAAAGGAAATGGATATTAAAGAGACCCTTAGAGAACTCCCTGAGCCAGTCTCAGACCAGGAACGCTATTTTGTCTCAGCTAAGAATATCTATAATCTTTACTATACGATTCAGAGCCTGGAAACACGCTCAGATAAATATCAAATCCAGGCCCCTTTTAATGGAGTAGTAACGGAAGCAAATATTTTTGAAGGAACCCTGGTAAGAAGTGGACAGAAGCTGGGAGAATTCATTAACCCCTATGTCTATGAATTAGAAGCTGCTGTAGATGTGAATGATATTTCCTTTTTTAAAATAGGAGATCAGGTTATTCTCACCTCTAATGACATGGTAGGAGAATGGAAAGGAAGAGTAAGTAGAATCAGTGACCGCATAGATCCTAATACCCAAACCCTACGTGTGTTTATTACTACCTCTGGAAAGCAACTGAAAGAAGGGATGTACTTGAATGCTTCCGTCCAGGGAAATATAGTAAAAGACGCGTTAGAGATTTCTCGTGCCTTACTCATCAATAATGACCAGGTATATGTAGTACAAGACTCCTTACTGAAGCTACAACAAGTAGAGCCCGTATTCATGGGGGCTAAATCAGCCATTGTAAAAGGGCTTGAAGGTGGAACTACTCTGGTAGATGAAAGTGTAGTAGGAGCCTATGAAGGCCTAAAAGTGGGTCCTTACAGAGAGGGAGAATCTACAGAATCTACCCCTGAAACTGAGGAAATAGCGGAAACCATTTAATCACCCTCAAGACCAATAGATATGAAAAGACTGATTTCCTATTTCATTAAATATCCCATTTCTGCGGATGTTCTGGTAGTGGTGATTCTTTTGTTTGGCCTACTAGGACTGGTAAACCTAAGAAGTACCTTTTTTCCTGAGAATGAAACTAAGCTGATTGCTGTAAGGACCATATATCCAGGTGCCTCTCCTGAGGAAGTAGAAGAAGGGATAGTAATAAAGATAGAGGATAATCTGAAAGGGCTTACAGGCATAGAGAGAGTAACCTCGGTTTCCAAGGAGGACCTGGGGTCTGTCATTGTAGAAATTAAGCGTGGCTATGATATAGAGCTGCTGGTACAGGACGTGAAAAATGCAGTAGATCAGATCAATACCTTTCCAGATGGGATGGAATCCCCAGTAGTGTATAAGCAAGAGGTACTGACAGTAGCCCTCAATTTTGCAATTAGTGGAGACACAGACTTGCGGACCCTGAAAAGATTTGCGAGAAATATAGAAAGTGATCTGCTCACTAACCCTAAAATTTCTAAGGTAGAATTATCCGGTTTTCCCGAGGAAGAAATAGAGATAAGTGTGAGAGAAGCGGATTTGCGTGCATATAATTTGACCTTTGATCAGGTGGTGCAGGCTGTACGTGGCTCAAACATAGAACTGACGGGAGGTACGATTAAAGCGGAAAATGAAGAGCTACTGATCAGGGCTGACTCTAAGGGATATTATGCTAAAGAGTTTAATGACCTAATAGTAGCTACAGCACCTGATGGGAGGAGGGTATATCTGGAAGAAGTAGCCAGCATATCAGATAGGTGGGAGGATACTCCTAACCGAGTATATATAAATGGGAATCCAGGCGTAGCTATTAATGTCAGTAATACCATAGATGAGAATTTGCTTGATATTTCTACCGCCGTAGGTGAATATGTAGAGAAGTTCAATGAAGAAAATTCGATCGTTCAGGCAGTCATTATTAATGATGGGTCTGAAGTCTTGAACCAACGTATTGATCTGCTTACTGCAAATGGAGTTCTAGGGTTTATTTTTGTCCTGCTGATCCTGGCTATGTTTCTAAAAGTCCGTTTGGCCTTTTGGGTAGCTATAGCCATTCCCGTATCCTTTATGGGGATGTTTATGATGGCAGGTTTCTTCAGCGTGAGTATAAATGTGATCTCTCTTTTTGGGATGATACTTGTAATTGGGATACTGGTAGATGACGGGATCGTGATAGGAGAGAATATTTACAGGCGGTGGGAGAAAGGAGAAGATCCCTACACAGCTGCTATCAATGGAACTATGGAAGTGCTACCTGCTGTCTTGGGAGCCATCCTAACTACTATGATAGCCTTTGGGAGCTTTATTTTCCTGGAAGGGATCACGGGAGATTTCTTTTCTGAGATGGCCGTGGTGGTAATTCTCACTTTGGGATTTTCTTTGGTGGAAGGGGCGTTTATTCTCCCTGCCCACATTTCGCATTCAAAAGACCTGGACAGAGAAGCCGCAGAAAAGCCCAATACAGGTTTATTAGCACCAGTCTGGAATACGCTGGGGAGAGTACAACAAGCCCTATGGGGATTCCTGGATTGGGCAAAGGACAAAGTATATGCACCCATCTTAAGGTTTTTGATGAAGAATGCGCTTTTAGGCTTTGCCATACCTATGGCTCTGCTCCTGATATCCTTTGGCTTGTTACAGGGAGGATTTGTGAAAACTACCATCTTCCCGGTTATAGAAAATGATTATGTAACCGTGAGCCTGAAAATGCCTTCAGGTACCCGTGAGCATGTCACAGAGAAATGGCTAGATTATATAGAAGAAGGAATATGGAGGGTGAATGAGGCTGAAAAAGCCAAGCGTGCTGACGGAAAAGATGTAGTTCTACTCAGCGCTAAAATTGTAGGGTCAGGGACTAATGAAGGTATACTCTCCGTCAGACTATTAGATACAGAAACGAGAAACAGTTCATCTTTGGCTGTAAGTGATGCCTTTAGAAAGGAAGTAGGCCCTATCCTGGAGGCAGAGAATTTATCATATGCAGTAGCTACTCCTTTTGGTGCGCCAGTGTCTATAGCTATTATGTCAGATAATCTGGACGTATTAGACTTGGCGGTGAATGAGGTGAAAGAAGAACTAGCAAAACTCTCAGACCTGCGAGATATCACAGACGGTAATCAGGAAGGCTTAAGAGAAGTGAACATACAGCTAAAAGAGAAAGCCCTCTTACTGGGACTGAATGAGCAGATCATTGCTAGTCAGGTGAGACAAGGCTTTTTTGGGGCAGAAGTCCAGCGCCTCCAAAGAGGGATAGATGAAGTAAAGGTGTGGGTAAGGTATACAGAGGAAGACAGGTCCTCCATAGGAAAACTGGAAGATATGCGTATCCGCACTGCAGGCGGACAGACGTATCCATTGAGGGAGCTAGCTGATTTTGTCCCCACAAGAGGAGTGTTAGCTATTAACCGTTTGGATGGGAAGAGGGAAGTAAGGGTGGAAGCTGATATATCTTCTACAGATGTTTCCACCAGCGACGTGAATAATACCATTATAGAGGATATCATGCCGCCCATTTTGGCCAAGTATCCAGAGCTAAGTTTTTCCCTGGAAGGGCAAGTAAGGGAGAATGCCAAGACCATAGAATCTTCCAAGACCGTCATCCCTATCGCTGTAGTCATGATGATTGTGATCATCATTCTCACCTTCAGGTCCTTTAACCAAACCATAGCTGTATTGGCAGTAATTCCGTTTGGGATGATAGGGGTAATCTGGGGACACTGGGGCTTCGATAAGCCCATCAGTTTATTCTCCATCCTGGGAATTTTTGCACTGGTAGGGATCATCATTAATGATGCCCTGGTCCTGGTAAGTGCTTTCAATAACCTGATCAAAGAAGGAAAATCGTTTAATGAGGCTATTTATGAGGCGGGATTATCTCGTTTCCGTCCCATTTTCCTGACTTCTTTAACCACTATTGCGGGGCTGGCACCTTTGATTTTTGAGAAGAGCTTCCAGGCGCAGTTTCTGGTCCCTATGGCTATATCCGTAGCTTGTGGCTTAGCTGCTGCTACCGCTATTATCCTCCTGCTACTTCCCGTTATGCTGATCATTTTGAACCAGTATAAGACGTCAACCTTAAGCTTGTGGGAGAATGAGCGTATAGCTCCGGAAATGGTGGAATCTGCCCTGCCTGGGCGGAAGAAGAACTACTTCTTATGGACGGCAATTCCTGTAGCCGTAGGCTCTCTGTTTTTTATCATCAGCCAGTTATTTACCTAATAAGACCATGTATTTTTTTGAATAGATCAGCATGAAAAAATCAATCATACATACTGGGTGGGTAGTAGGAGTCCTCCTGCTAAGTACCCAGCTACTCCATGGGCAAGGGGCAGATACCCTCAACTTGGGGGATGCTATTGCCTTGGCCCTAAATAATAACTATGGCATTCAGGTGGCGCGCTATGATGTGGAGATTAGTGAGAATAATGCTACTGCAGGGAACGCAGGCTTACTGCCGAGGCTAGATTTCAGTGCAGGCGCTAACTTTACAGAGAATAACCAGGAAGTGATTTTTGCTTCTCCAGAGTTTCCCCCTGTAGATACCATTGCGAGTAACGAGTCCCAAAATGCGGGGCTTACGCTCAGCTATCGGGTATTTGATGGACTGGGAAATGTCAATAATTTCAAGGTATTCAAGTCCCAGGCAGCACTCTCCAGGGCACAGCTAAGATCAGTAGTAGAGGCTAATCTCACGCAGGTAATCAATGCCTACTATCAGATAGCCAGGCTGGAAGGGAATTATAGAATTCTTACCCAGACTATGTCCATTTCTAGAGAAAGGCTGAGTCGGGTGATGGACCAGCAGGAGTTTGGGGCAGCCAATAAATTAGCCGTGCTGAACGCAGAAGTAGACTTTAATACGGATAGCGTGAATATGGCTACTGCCTTTGTGAATCTGGATAATGCCAGGAGAGAGCTAAGTGTATTGGTAGGGATAGATCCTATCAGAAGGTATGGCGTGGAGGCTGAGGTGAGCTTCCAGACTGACTATGCCCTGGATGCAGTACTAGCGGATGCTGAGCAGAACAATGCTAACATGGAAGTAGCTTCCAAAAATCTGTACTTAGCTGAGCTCAACTACAAAGTTAGTCAGTCAAGCTTTTTTCCCACTCTGGATTTGAATGCTTCTTATAATTATAGCAACCTTGAAAATGGGCCTGGTAACCTCCTTGCCCAGCAAACTGCTTTAGGATGGACAGTGGGTGCCAGCCTGAACTTCACCATTTTTGATGGATTCAGGAAGAGAACCCAATCCCAGAATGCCAAAATACAGGTAGAAAGTACCCGCTCTCGTATGGAAGAAACACAGGCTACCCTTAGGAAGGATGTCTTAAATGCCTACTATTCCTTTGTAAATAGCCTGAGAATCCTGGTATTGGAACAGAAAAGCTTAGAGGCAGCAGAGCTCAACTTTGAGCGTACAAGAGAAGTATTCAAGCTTGGTCAGGGCACTGCCACCCAATTCCGTGAAGCTCAGCTAAACTTACAGCGCGTCAAAAATCGTCTAAATGATCTACAGTATGACGTCAAGCTGGCTGAAACAGAACTTCAGCGTTTGAGTGGTAGGCTGATGAGTGAATAGAAAGTCATAGGTTAAAAAATAAGGGCGCCATTCCTATCATTGGGAATGGCGCTATTTATGTGGGGAGGTAGGGTAAGCTAGTCCCAGGTATAAATTTAGCGGAGTAATTCCCTGGCTGGTAATTGGCACTTCAGGGCGGAAGACCTAGGCTGGCTTTCGGAATAGGCTACGGCTTGTTACAAGAAAATATGGTGCCTTACTTAGATTGGCTTATGTTATGGATTCTACTATCCTGACGTTAGTAGTTCCTAGCTTTAATCACTGCCACTTTCAGGGAAGTTTACACGTTCCGGTCTCCTCCGCACACAGAAGTGCCAACTTAGAAAGAGAACTTGCTACAGTATTACCTCAAAAGGCATTTTCTTACGTTTTGAAGAAAGATTTGTATGTTCATCTCATCATCCACTAAGAATCCCATGAAATTCATCGCTCCATTTTCTTGTCTGCTTTCCTTAATTCTGCTTATGCTTAGCTCTACCTTCGCACAGACCCGGCAGAAAGCCTCTACTGTAAAAATTACCTGTACAGATGAATACGGCATGTCTGTGGAGGAGGGTGCAGGCCTTTTAGTAGGAGAGGATGAATCCTTTTATTACGCCTTGACAGCTTTACATGTCTTAGAGGTGGGAGAATCACATAAAGTACAGCTCTACCAGGGGGTGAACGAATATGAGGCTGATATACTTCAGACGGCTCCTTCTCTGGATATCGC